>JADZEM010000130.1 GCA_020850535.1 Chloroflexota bacterium | reverse complement strand
CCGGCACTGGTGCGACTGGCGCGTCGCGCAGCGACTGCAGGATCGTAGGCGGGGCTTTCAAGCCCCGACGCGGCGGCACGACGCGCTCAACATACGATTGCACTGGTAGCAGCATCAGGGCGATGGCCTGTTCATTGGTGTCCCCGAAGCATCGTGGAACGGGCGGTCGGGGACTGAAGTCCCCGCCTACCGTCACGCCGTCGCTGCGCGACGGACACCGGAAACGGCGTCGTCTGGTGAGACCGGGGCGTCGCGCAGCGACTGCAGGATGGTAGGCGGGGCTTTCAAGCCCCGACGCGGCGGCACGACACACCCAACATGCGATCGCCCTGCGTCCGAAGCCCGATTCATAGGAGGCCGGCCTGGGGGCGGTCTATACTCCCTCAGCAGGAGGGCGTGGTGTGAGCGACGGCGGGCGTGGATACATCCTGGCACTCGATCAGGGCACCACGGGGTCGGCGGCGTTGGTGTTCGACCGGCGAGGAGCGCCGGTCGCGATGGCCGACAGCGAGACCCACCAGTACTTTCCGCGGCCCGGCTGGGTCGAGCACGACCCCGAGGAGATCTTCACCAGCACCATGCGCGTCGCCAGTCAGGCGATGGCGTCGGCGGGCATCAGCGGGGCCGATCTCGCGGCCATCGGGATCACCAACCAGCGCGAAACGACGCTGATCTGGGATCGCAAGACCGGCCAGCCGATCCACAAAGCCATCGTCTGGCAGGATCGCCGCAGCGCCGCGATCTGCCAGCGGCTGAAGCAGTCCGGGCTGGAGCCCATCGTCCGCGAGCGGACTGGCCTGCTGATCGACGCCTACTTCTCGGCGACGAAGATCGCCTGGCTGCTGGAGAACGTGCCGGGCAGCCGCGAACGCGCCGAGGCCGGTGAGCTGGCGTTCGGGACGGTCGATTCCTGGCTGCTCTGGCGGCTGACCGATGGCCGCGTCCACGCCACCGACGCGACAAACGCCTCCCGAACGATGCTCTTCAACATCTACGAGCATCAGTGGGACAGCATCCTGCTCGACGCGGTCGGGGTGCCGCGCGCCCTGCTGCCCGAGGTTCGCCCGTCGAGCGGCGTCTTCGGGGAGGTCGCGGGCGCGGCCCTCGAGACGTTCGGCGGTGTGCCGGTGCCGGTCGCGGGCGTTGCAGGAGATCAGCAGTCGGCCCTGTTCGGGCAGGCTTGCTTCAGCCCCGGCATGTCGAAGAACACCTACGGCACCGGCTCGTTCCTGTTGCTCAACACCGGCGAGCGCGCCCCGAGCTCGCGACTGGGGCTGCTGACGACCGTCGCGTGGCAGCTTGGCGAGCGCTGGACGTACGCCCTGGAGGGGTCGGTCTTTGTGACGGGCGCGGCGGTTCAGTGGCTGCGCGACGGCCTCGGGCTGATCGCCGATGCCGCCGAGACGGAAGCGCTCGCGAACGCGGTGCCGGACACGGGCGGCGTCTACTTCGTGCCGGCCTTTGCCGGGCTGGGCGCGCCGTACTGGGACATGTACGCGCGCGGGGCCATCGTCGGGCTGACGGGGGCGACCCGCAAAGAGCATCTGGTCCGGGCGACGCTCGAAGCGATTGCGTTCCAGACGGCTGACGTGCTGGCCGGCATGCGCGACGAAGGCGGCGTCGATGTGCCCGTGCTGCGGGTGGACGGTGGCGGCACGGCGAACCGCTTCCTGATGCAATTCCAGTCCGATCTGCTCGGCATCCCGCTTGAGGTGGCGGACGTGCAGGAGACGACGGCGCGCGGCGCGGCCTACCTGGCTGGTCTGGGCGTCGGCTACTGGAAGGACGCCCAGGCCATCGGGCAGCAGTGGCAGCCAGCCCATCGGTATGCGCCGTCGATGTCCGCTGACCGACGCGGCGAGCTGATGTCGGCGTGGCACCGGGCCGTGGATCGCGCACGCAACTGGGCCACGGGGTAGGATGCGGTCGGTCGTCACCGCGGCAGGTATCGGGGTGGGGCTCGGTGTCCTGCTCGTGGTGCTCATTCTCGGCGCCGGGTGGGCAGTTAACCGCGCGCCGTCCGTGCCGTGGTCGTGCGACGACACCCGCTTCAACGACACGACGCCGACGGGCCGTGGCGTCGTCGGGCCGGCCGTGAGCGCGCCGCCCGGCTGCGGCGGACGAGGTCTGTAGCCGCGTGTCTTCCGCCGCCCGCGCCGAGCAATCGTGGAGTCTGGCCGCCTGCCAGCTCGCCGGCCTGCTGACGCCGCTGGTGTTCCACACGCTTGGCGCGCTCGGCTTCGAGTCCACCAAGGTGCTGCTCCTGCGCGTCCTGGCGCTGGCGATGCTGTTTGGTTGGCTCGGGTGGGAGGGCGCGAAACTCGGTGGGTCGCCGGGGCCGTTCGGGTGGCGGAATGCGCTCGCGAAGGTCTGGAGCGGCCCGCTGCAACTGCCGATCCTCGGTGTGGCGGGGCTGGCCCTGTCCACCGCCGTATCGACGGCCGCGTCGATCTCGCCGCTGGTCAGCCTGCTCGGATCGTGGGACCGGCAGGTCGGACTGGCGACGGTCCTGGCCTGGCTGGTGCTCGGGGTTACCGCGACCATCGCGGGCCGCGACGCCGAGCGCCGTCGAGGCCTGTTGCTGGTCTGGACGCTGGCGAGCATCCCCGTCTGCCTGTACGCGTTCGTCCAGGCGGCGCACCTCGACCCGGTGAACTGGCTGCATCAACCGCTCGGCGTGGCGAGCACGCTCGGCTCGTCCACAGCCCTCGCCACCTACCTGACGATGCTGCTGCCGCTGACGCTGGTCTGTGCTGCCGAGGCCGCAGACGCTGTGCCGCGGCCGTCTCGCCGCCCGAAACGCGAGGCTGTCTGGTACACCGATCCGCGCGTCCATCTCGCCGGCCTCTCGGCGCTCCTGACGGCCCAGGCCGTCGTCGTGGTGCTGACGCACGTGCGCGGCGGCCTGCTGGCCCTGGGCGCTGGCCTGCTGGTGACGCTGGCCGTCGTGTTCTGGCCGAGCCAGCGTCGGCTGGTGCTGGTCGGCGGCGTTGCGACCTGCGCGCTCCTGGTGCTGGCGGCCACGCTCTTCGCGCTGGCCCCGCGTCCAGACACCGGCGATGGCGAGGACACCTCCGCGCGCCAGCGGGTGCTCATCTGGCAGGACGCCGTGGGTGCGCTGGCGGGGCCGCGCATCGTCCTGGGGTTCGGCCCGGAGACGCAGATGACGGCGCTCGAAGCGAAGTACCCGGTCGCCCTGGCGAACCGCTTCGAGGATCAGCGCTTCGACCGCGCGCACAACCTCTGGCTGGACACGCTGTTGACCACCGGCCTCGTCGGGCTGGTGGCGTTGCTGGCGACGCTCGTCGGGGTGGCGCGTGCGGGCCTGCTGGCGGCCGCCACCGAGCGCGGCGTCGGCCGCTGGCAGCCGGCCGGACTGCTGGGCGCGCTGGCCGCTAACCTCGTCGCCAACCAGTTCGCCTTCGACTCGTCGGTCACCGGCGCGCTGTTCTGGATGCTGGCTGGCCTGACCGTCGCGCCGCTGCTGCCGTGGAGCTCGCCGGCCGCCGTCGCCGTGGCCCGTGCCGTCTCGCGGCGCAAGCGCAACGAGCGCAGCGGTCAACCGGCCTCAGGGCTGACCCCGGCCGTGCGCCTCCGAGCGACCGCTATGCTGGCGGCGGGAGCCGTCGCGCTGGCGACGCTCCCCTGGGTGACGGCTCCCTTCCTGGCCGATCTCTACCATACCCGTGCGCTGGCGCTGCGGGCCGGCGAGGCGCCCGGCTCGGCCTCGCAGCAGGATCTCCTGGCCGCCCGCTCGACCCCCTGGCTGGACGTCCCGTTGCTGGCGCTCGGGGATACGTTCCTGGATCTCGCGCGCTCGTCCACGCTCTCGTCGCCGGTGACGATCTCGCGCTACGAAGACCTCTTCGAGATGACGCCGTCGAGCCGCGCCGCCCTGTTCGACGCCGCGAAGGTCACGCTCGAACGGGCCGTTCAGCTGAATCCGCTCGATCCGTACCCGCACGCCTATCTCGGGCGTCAGTGGATGCTGCGCGCCGAGGCCAGCCGCGATCCAACCGAGCAGGCTGACGCCTACGGGCGCGCCGTCGAGGCGTTCGACCTGGCCATCGCGGCCGGGCCGAGCAGAGTCAGCTTCTACGATCAGTCCGGAGTGGCGCTGACCCGTTGGGGGCGGCCGGCGCTTGCCCTACAGCGCTTCCGACAGGCCCAGCAACTGAGCCGTCCGAGCGCCGAGCGTCTCGCGCGGATGGCGGATGCCGAGCTGGCTCTGGGCAACCCGGAAGCCGCCCGTGCCCTCTACGAGCAGGGGCTCCAGCTTGACCCGCGCTCGGCCCCCGCTGATGCCGGGTTGGCGCGGATGGAGCGGGCGGCTGGCAACCTGCCGGCCGCGCTGGTGCGGATGCAACGGGCCGCTCGCAACCAGATGCGGAACTGGGAGTATCAGCGAGACGTGGCGATGCTCCAGCGGGAGCTGGGGCAGCGCGGCGAGGCGCTGGCGTCGGCGCGGGCCGCCCGCCGGCTCGCGCCGGCCTGGGAGCTTGACGACCTGAACGCGCTGATTCAATCCGTGACAAGCTAGTCCGTGGCAAGCTACAGGGTGTGCGGTCAGATCATCGGGGAGCGGCGACAACAGCATGAGTGAGGCACACGCGCCGCACCGGCTCGTTGTGGAGCGGATCGCGTACCGGCTGGCGGCGGACCGGCCGGCGCCCGTCGGGGTTGAGCGGTGCGGCACGGACGCCGAGGGCCGGACCCTCTATGCGGAGCATGGACGCGCGGCCTCGCGGAAGTTCGTCTATCTGCCGGCCGCTGAGCCGCCGCTGGTGGCCTACGTCCGAGACGATCCACCGCCGGGCTATGGGTTGGCCACCCTGCTGGCAAATGCCTTTCCGCAGCTACTGCCTCGCCCGGAGGCGCTCGGGCTGCTGGCGCTCCTGACCGCGCACCACGTCATCCTGTCGGACGGCACACGGCTTGGCGGCTCGCGAGACGCCCTGGCCGAAGCCGTGATGTCCGTAGCGCTGGAGCCGAGCGGCTTCGTGGCGCAGGCGCGGCGCGTGCCCGAGTGGGCGCTGACGGAGGCGCTGCGTCCGCGCGAGGACGCGCTGCGGACGCGGCTGCTCGCGGCGCCGCATGTGCGCGGCCTGGCAACGCCAGACTTCGGGTTCGTGCGGTCGATCGCGCCGACCGAGCTGGTGATTGCTCGGGTCGGTCAGCAGCCCGTCGATCTCGGCGCGCTGCTGGCCATCGGCACGCCGAGCGGCCACGGCGAGTCGGTGATCGTGCGGGTCGTGCAGCTCAGCGAGCGCGACGCCCGCGTGGTGCAGGCCGACGCGGGCCGTGACGAGGGCGTCAACCACGGCGATCCGGTCGCGTTCGTCCCGACGCTGTAGCGCAGGGCTCGCCGCCCGTTCATCAGCGAACGGAGCGGGGCGGACAGCCTGTGAAGATGGTCTCCTAACTCTGGAGGTCGCCCGTCAACAGGGCCGGCAGCTCCGTGCCGGCTGGCAGCAGCGCCGTTCCAGACGGCACTTCGAGCAGCGCGTTTGCGCCGACCATCGTGATCAGCCGGCTGGAGGTCTGCTTGCCGGTCGAGGTTGCCAGCAGTGTGCCGTCCTGCCAGCGGACCGTCGCACGGTGGTACTCCAGGCGGCCGGCGTCGGGTTGGATGTCGTGCGCCAGTGTCACCCGCACCCGTGGCCGCTGGACGTTGGCATACCCCTGGAGGCGGCGCAGGGCCGGCCGCACGAAGACCTCGAACGTCACCAGCGACGAGACCGGGAAGCCCGGCAGGCCGAACGCGTAGGCTACGCGGCCCGGCCGCTGGAACGACGCAAACGTCAGCGGCTTGCCGGGCTTGAAGGCGATCC
Source organism: Chloroflexota bacterium (assembly GCA_020850535.1). Classification (NCBI taxonomy): domain Bacteria; kingdom Bacillati; phylum Chloroflexota; species Chloroflexota bacterium. The sequence goes on along the minus strand of JADZEM010000130.1, from coordinate 46,672 downwards.
GTCCGAAATGGACATCTCCCAGTTCGGCCAGGAGCGGCTTGATGTGGTCTCGCGTGCCCATCGAGACGCCGCCAGACGTGATCAGCACGTCGGCTACCGAGAGCGCGTCACGCATGGCGTCGGCCAGCGCGGCCGGGTCATCCGGCACGTGGCGCGACCAGACGACCTCACCGCCGGCCTCGGTGGCAGCGGCGATCACGGCATAGCGGTTGCTGTCGCGGACGTATCCGACAGGCGGCTCCTCTTCCGGCTCCACGACCTCGTCGCCCGTCGCCATCACGGCGACCCGTGGCTTCGGATGCACCTTGACCCGCGTCTGACCGATGGTCGCGAGCATCCCGATCTCGGGCGGCCCCAGCCGGCGGCCCGCGACGAGGACTGCCTGGCCCTGGTGGACGTCGATGCCCGCGCCCTGGATGTTGTCGCCGACCTTTGGCGTCGACCTGACCGTGACGACCCCGTCCCGCTCCTCGGTCTCTTCGACCATCACCACGGCGTCAGCGCCCGGCGGGATCACGCCGCCCGTCATGATCCTGACCGCCGTCTCCCGGTCCAGGTGGAGGTCAGCGCTCTGGCCGGCCGTCAGCTCGCGGAGCACCCGTAACGAGAGCGGCCCTGGCTGCGCCACCAGCGCGTATCCGTCCACCGCTGACCGCTCGGCCGGCGGCAGATCCATCGGCGCGATGGCATCCTCCGCCAGCACGTAGCCGAGCGCCTCGCGGAACCCCACGACAATCGGCGGGAGCGGAGCAACCCGCGACTGGATCTCGTCCGTCGCCTCGGCGACCGAGATCATCGGGTAGGGCGAACTGGTGCGCATCGGGACGGACATAGTGGGCGGTCTCCTCACGACGCTCGACTGACGGTCAGACCTGGAGTCAGAAACCTATTTTACCTTTGAGTACCCTGTCCACGGCCGAAAAGGGGCGTGAGGTCCGGGGCGATTGCGCGTTGGGCGCGTCTTACGACGTCCTGGGAAACCGGCGAACACGCGATTGCCCAGGCGTCAGGACGCCGTGTCGTGACGGCTCAGGCGGGCGGTGCTGTGACCTGCTCGCCCGCCCGCGCCCGCTCCGTTTCGAGCCACGTCGTGGTGGCGCGTGCCAGCGCCAGCCGTGACTCGTACACCAGCAGGGCGAAGCTGCCGGCCGGCTCGGCGGCGGCCGCCGCGGCCAGCTCGTCAGCTACGGCGCGGCTCACGGCAAGCTGCCGGTCGATCAGGCCGGCCGTATCGTGCTCCGGAAGCTTCTGCGAGAAGAACAGCTTCAGGAGGAAATCCTGCCGGATCTGCCGGAGGCGGCGGATCGGCTGGTCGAGCCAGGCAGCGAACGCCGTCGCGCCGGCCTCCGTCAGGCTGAAGACCTTGCGGGGTGGTCCGCCGCTGACCACGGAGGACTCGGCGTGCACCAGCCCCAGCTCTTCGAGTGTGTGCAGCAGGGCGTACAGGCGCGAGACGCCCAGCGTGCAGACCGGCCCGAGGGTGCCGTCAGCCTGAAAGTACGACGCCAGCTCGTACCCGTGACGGGCGCCCAGGCGTAACAGGCCGAGCAGGGCGTGATCGGCCGCCCCTAGCTGGTGGCTTCGTCGCGGCATACGCACTCCCGATGGCGGTCGTGCCGCCACACCCACAATGGTGTAGGCTACATCGTGCCATCAAGGGGAGGGGGTGTGTCTACCCTCAGTGGTCACGGGCATCGGCTCGCTCCCAAACGAATGCGACCGTACCCCGGGCCATTGGCCGGGTCCATCTCGTTCTAGACGCGCAAGCCGCGCCCCTGGCGGGGGACGTGGCGCGCTCAACTCGTCAGCCTCGGCTGGCCGGTGAGGACCGTCGCTTCGCTGTGAGTGCTCCAAGAACCTCCCAGTCACCCCCGGGCTACGCGCCCGGCGATGGCCAGGGACCGTCCGCCGCACATCGGCCCGACCGCCGGTGGCTGCGTGTTCCCAGGCCGTTCCTGCCGTTGCGCATCCAGCTCGGACTGCTGCTCGGGACCGTCGCCGCGCTCGCCGTGGCCATCCCGACGATCCTGCACGCGCTGGTGCTCCTTGATGACCTGGAACGGTCGGTCAATGACCAGAACCTGGAACTGGCGCGCGTGGTCGGAGCGCTCGCGGAGCAGCGCATCGATCAGACCATTCTCACGCTCGAAATGATCGCCGCCAGCCCGGGATTTGCGGAGGACGTTGACCTCCGCGACAACGGGCAGATGCACGAGCGTCTGGCGCAGGCGGTACGCCTCGATCAAGCGCTCTCCTCCGCCAGCATTGTTGACCGACAGGGCGTGACCTGGGCGCACACGATCGATGACCCGCGTATGCTGAGCCAGGACGATCCGCGCGCGCCCGGCGTTCAGGAAGCGCTGAAGACGGGCAAGCCCGCGCTCGGGCAGGCGATTCGCGGCAACGTGACGGGCCGGGCAGTGGTCCCGATAGTCGTCCCGTTCAGCGACCGTCACGGAGCGACCGGCGGTGCTCTCAAGGGCTGGCTCTCGCTGGAGCGGCTCAACGCGATGGTCGATGGCGTACGGGGCGCGGCGCGCGGCAACGTGCGCCTGTACGATGGCTTCGGACGTCTTCTCACGGCGCCGAATCCGGAGCAGATCCTCGCCGATCTGCCGGCCTCCAGCCTGGCCGCGCGCGACGCCCTCGACGGGCGCGTGTCCACCCGCCGGATGACGGATGCCACCGGTGAGCCGGTGTATGCCGCTGCACTGCCGCTGAAGCAAGGCTGGGTTGTGGAGGCGTACCAGCCGGTCGACGTTGCGCGCGCCGCCCTGTACGGCCAGTTTGTGCGGATCGGCCTGTTTGCACTGGCGGCGTTCGTGGCGGCGATGCTGGTCGGTATCCTGGTGGCCCGGCGCATCTCCGCGCCGCTGGTGGCGGTGTTGCGTGCGCTCCGCTCGATCCGCGACGACGAGCACGGTCCCGCGCTGCGGCGTTCGTCCACGCTGGAGGTGGCGCAGCTCGTCGCCGAGCTGGACGCCGTGCGTGATGCGCTGAACCGTCGTTCAGCGGAGACCCAGGAGACGCTCGGTCTGCTGCAACGATACCGCTTGCTGGCCGAACAGATGCACGATCTCGTGCTGTTCGTGGACGAGGACGGGCGGATCGTCGAGGCGAACCCGGCCGCCGAGCATGGCTACGGGCTCGCGCGCGAGGAGCTGATCGGCCGGCCGATGAACGACCTGCTGGGTGGCCCGGAGCACGTGCTGCGGGGCGAGGAGATCGCCCAGGCCATGCAGGAAGGTATGCGCTTCGAGGCCAGCCACCGGCGCAGCGATGGCACGTTGTTCCCGGTCGAGGTCGCGCTGTTCGGCGCCGATTTGAGCGGCCGGCAGTTGCTGATCTCCATCGCGCGGGATCTGACGGACCGTCTGCGCTCGGACGAGACGCGCGCCCGTATGCTCTTGCATGAGCGCGAAGCGCGGGCGCGTGAGGAGCGAGCCGCCGAGGTGACGGGCATCGTGCAGCACATGCCGTGCGGCGTGCTCGTCTTCGACGGCGACGGGATCCTGATCCTGGCGAACGAGCAGGCGACCGACATGCTCAGCCCGGCGCCGTCTGTGACGGGCACATCGGCCGGTGCGACAGGCACGGTGCTGCATCCGTCACAGCTGCTGGATGCACGCCTGCTCGGGCCGTGCCGGGCGCTGGTGAGCCGGGCGCTGGGCGGCAAGGTGGTCAGCGGGCAGGAGCTGAGGCTCGGGTTGGCCGGCGGCGAGGGGCGTGCCGTCGTCGGCTCGGCTGCGCCGTTGCGGTCGCCGGAGGGTGAGATTCATGGAGCCGTCGCCGTGCTGGTGGACGTGACCCGTGAGCGACGGCTTGTCCACGACCTGACCGTTTCCGAATCGACGCTGCGGCACAGCCTGGAAAGCCTGCTGGTGCTGCACGAGGCCAGCCGAGACCTGGGCTCAACGCTGGTTGAGGAGGAGATCGGTCAGCGGCTGGTCGAGAGCTGCGTGAGGATCGCCCGGCTCGATGCGGCGCTGGTGTTCCTGGACGACGGCCTCGGCGACGTGCGGCTGCTCGGCCAGGATGGCGACCCGCTCTTGACGGAGCACATCCGCCGCTGCGACTCGCTGCGGCAGGCTCGGCTGGCCGCGCTCGAAGAGGCGTCGTCTCCGTCCGTTCTGGCGGTGCCGGCCTGCCCCGAGACGGGCATGGTCGTCGGGCAGTTCGTGGTGCTGCGGGCGCGTGGGCGGGCGCTCGGCGTGCTGGAGATCTACGGTGCGGAGCACCGGGCGGTGGTCACGCAGGACGCGCTCGCCAGCCTGGCCGCGCACGCCGTGAGCGCATTGGACAACGCCCGCCTCTACCGCGAGGTCGGAGACCGCGAGCTGCGCCTCCAGGATGCGCTGCGTAAGTTGCTGATCGCGCAGGAAGAGGAGCGCCGGCGCGTTGCCTACGACCTGCACGACGGGCTGGCCCAGGTCGCGGCAGCCACCCACATGAGCCTGCAGACGTTCGCGTCGCAGTACCGCCCACGTTCTCAGGAGACCCGCCAGCAGCTCGAGCGGAGTCTGGAGCTGGCGCGCCGCGTGGTGCGCGAGGCGCGTCAGGCGATCGCCGGCCTGCGCCCGACGACGCTTGACGACTTTGGCCTGGAGCGAGCGTTGCGCCTGCACATCCAGGAGCTGAACAGCGACGGCTGGAGTATTGAGTATCATGCCGGGCTGGGACCAGCGCGCCTGCCCGGTCCTATCGAGACGGTCCTCTTCCGAATCACGCAGGAGGCGTTGACCAACGTGCGTAAACACGCCGAGACGCTGGTGGCTACCGTGTCGCTCCAGCGGCAGGATGGATACGTCGATCTGGAGGTGGCCGACCGGGGAGCGGGGTTCGTGGTGGGGGCGCCTCCCACCGAGGCGAGCCCAGGGCAGCGACTGGGCCTGGTCGGGATGCGCGAGCGCGCCGCGCTGGTCGGCGGGACGTGTACCGTCGAGAGCCAGCCAGGGCGCGGAACCCGCGTCGCCGTGCGGATTCCGCTCGGCGTGGTAGCGCTGCCACCGGCCGGTGAGACGCCAGCGGTGGAGTCGAGCAACTATGTCGCGTGAGTCAGGCGGGCGGACCAGCCGCTCGGTGGCGCGGCTGCTGATCGTCGACGACCACGAGCTGGCGCGGCTCGGACTGGTCGGCGCGCTGCAGGGCGAGCGTGGGATCGCCATCGTCGGTGAGGCGCGAGACGGCCTGGAAGCGTTGCAGCTCTGCCAGGAGCTTGGCCCCGACCTGGTGCTGATGGACGTGCGGATGCCCAAGATGGACGGCCTCTCGGCGACTGCCGAGATCGTCAAGACCTGCCCGCGCACCAGCGTCATCATGCTGACGATGCAGGAAGACCCGGAGTACGTGCTCGAAGCGCTGAAGGTCGGGGCATCGGGGTACTTGCTCAAAGACTCGGGGCGGCCGGAGATCGTCAACGCGATCCGTCAGGTGCTGGCCGGCGAGTCGCTGCTGAACGCCGGGATGGTGGCCGAGTTGCTGCAGCGGCTCGGGCGGGACCGCGGGGCGCAGCCTGAGTCGACGCCGGCTGGCTCGACGCACAACCTGTCCGACCGCGAGGTCGAGGTGCTGACCTTGCTGGCCGCCGGCAAGACGAATCGTGAGATCGCTCGGGATCTGGTGCTGAGCGTCAGCACGGTCAAGACGCACGTCGAGCACGTGATCGCCAAGCTCGAAGTCGCGGACCGCACCCAGGCCGCCGTCAAGGCGACCCGCCTCGGCATCGTGCGCGCCGCCACCTGAGCCAGCAGGCGCACCCAGCGGCCTGCTATCGTCCCGCCCGACACCCTGAGCGAACAAGGCTCTTGAGGAACGGGAGGGAGCGATGGCGTACACCGTGCTCTACATGGGGACGCCGCCCCAGGCGCACCGCGAGGTGACGCTGAGCGTCGAGCCTGATGGCTTCGAGAACGTCTGGCTCGAAAAGGCGGACACGGCGGACGAGGTTCGCGCCAAGTTCGCCGAGGCCGACTTCATCGTCACGGGCGCGATCTCCGCCGAGCAGATCGCAATGGCGCCCGACGTGAAGCTGATCCAGATGCCGGGCGTCGGCTACGAGAAGATCGACGTCGCAGCGGCCAACGCGCGCGGCATCCCCGTCGCCATCACCCCCGAGGGGACGATCACGGGTGTGTCAGAGCACGTGATCCTGCTGATGCTGGCCATCTACAAGCACCTGACCGAGGCCCACAACGCCCTCAAGCAGGGCCGCTGGATTCACAACGACTTGCGCCACACCGCGCTGATGCTCGAGCACAAGCGGGTCGGCATTCTGGGGCTCGGGCGCATCGGGCGGGAGGTTGCGAAGCGGCTGCGTGGGTTCGACGTCGACGCGGTCTACCACGACGTCGTGCGCCAGCCAGCCGAAGTCGAGCAGGCGCTTGGCGTACGGTACTTGCCATTCGAGGAGCTGCTGCAGACGGCGGACGCCATCACGCTGCACGTCTTCCTGGGAGACGGCTCCAAGCACCTGATCGGCGCGTCCGAGCTGGCGATGATGAAGTCGAGCGCCATCCTGATCAACACTTCGCGGGGTGGCGTCATCGACGAGGTGGCCCTCTACGCGGCCCTGCGCTCAGGGCGGATTCAGGCGGCCGGCCTGGATGTGTTCGAGGTTGAGCCGACGCCGGCCGACAATCCGCTCCTGACGCTCGACAACGTGGTGGTGACGCCGCACATGGCGACGGCGAATCGCGACTCGATGGTCAAGAAGTCCGAGGCGTGCTACGCCAACTTCGGACGGGTGCTGCGCGGCGAGACGCCGATCAACGTCGTGCAGCCGTACGCGGCGGTCGAGGCAGCCGTGAAGGCGTAGCGGTCACAGGCTTTCGGGGAACCACCTGGACTTCGGGCGCGCTGGCCGAAATAGGCCATCTGACCGATCAGACGGTCGCATCGTGTCGCGTTTCCTAGACAGATGTTTCGTGAATCGTGCACGGCGCGCCAGCGTTCCGGCCCGGGCGAGGAGTCGTCGGGCGGTGCCTGCCCGTCATTCGCCGGGCTGCAGCGCTCCCGCGCGTGCGCCGCGGCCGGCGCCGTCGCACGCTGCCTCGGTGGCCTGCATGACTGGGGTGACTGGCTCACCGCCGCTTGCGTCGTCTATTGCCTGCTGTTCATCGTGTGGCAGTTTGGCCGCTGGGGCGGCGAGTCGTACATGCTGCTCGTCGGCGGATTCGTCGACGTGCCGCTCAACCTGGTGGGCGCAGGGCTGGCGTGGCGGATATCGGTAACGGGCGACCTGGACCACATGACGCGCCGCGCCTGGCGCTTCATCGGCATCGGTTCGGTCAGCTACGGCATGGGAAACGCCCTCTGGGGCTACTACGAGTCGCTGCTTCGCGTGTCGCCCAGCCCATCGCTGGCCGATGTTGCCTACCTCGGCAGTTTCCCGCTCATGATGGCCGGCCTGGTGAGCTTTCCACTGGCGTTCCGCACGCGGGGTGAGCGAGCACGCTACTGGCTCGACGTGTGCATCGTCCTCGTCGGCTCGGCGATGGTACTCCTGCACTTTGTACTTCCGCAGATGGTCGCCGAGGGTGACGACCTCGCGGCCAGTATCCTGGCGTACGCCTACGTCGTCGGATGCCTGGTGCTCCTGTTCGGCGTCATCACGCTGCTGCTGCGCGGCTACCAGGGCTCGTCGCAACGGGTCATGGAGCTGCTCGCGCTCAGCGTCGGTCTGATCCTGGTGGCTGACCTGTTCCTGGCTGAGCTCTTCCCGGAGAGGAAGTACACCGGCGGCGACCTGCTCGACGTCGCCTGGCTCACCTCGGAGCTGCTGATCGTGGCTGCCGCGCAACTGCAATACCGGGGTCGGGCAGAGATCATCGTCGAACCCACGGCGCATGCCGCCGGCCGGCCGATGGCATGGCTGCCGTATGCCGCCATCGCTGCCGGCTACGGCCTGCTGCTGGTCGTCTCGTTCACCGATGCGGGGACGGAGCTGTACAACCTCGTCATCGGCGCGATGGCCCTGACGGCGCTTGTGGTCGTCCGTCAGGTGCTGGCCGTCCGCGAGAACGGAGAGCTGCTGGCCGAGATCGAGGGGCGGCGCGTGGAGGCGCGCTTCCGGTCGCTCGTGCAGCATGCGTCGGACGCGATCCTGGTGGTGGACGCGGACACGGCGATCAGGTATCAGACGCCGTCGGTCGCTACGATGTTTGGCTTTGCCCCAGAGGATTCGCTCGGGGCACGCTTCCTGGCCTGGGTCCACCCTGACGATGCCGGCCATGCCCAGGTGCTCTTGGCTGAGAACGCAGGCCACGATCCGACCGCAACGGCGACGGAGTGGCGGCTGCGCCGTCGTGACGGCGGCTGGCTGCATGCCGAGGTCATCGCCACGAATCTTCTGGCAGACCCGAACGTCAACGGCATCGTCCTGACCATCCGCGACATCGGCGAGCGCAAGGCCCTGGAACGGCAGTTGACGCACCAGGCGTTCCACGACCCGCTCACCGGGCTCTCGAATCGGGCGCTGTTCCACAACCGCGTGGCCCACGCCCTGGCACGGCAGGAGCGTGGCGGCGGCGACCTGATCGTCCTGTTCCTGGACCTGGATGACTTCAAGACGGTGAACGACAGCCTCGGGCACGCCGCCGGCGACCATCTCCTGGTGACGCTGGCTGGTCGGCTGCAGACGGTCGTACGGACCGCCGACACCATCGCACGGCTCGGCGGCGACGAGTTCGCGATCCTGCTCGAACAGCCGACGTCCATGGCTGAAGCGGAGGAGATCGCCGAGCGGATCCAGAGCGCCCTGCGTGTGCCGATCCCGGTCGAGGGGCACGAGCTGCTGATGAACGCCAGCATCGGCATCGCGGCCGGGCGGCCCGGCGACGGCGCGAACGAGCTGCTCCGCAACGCCGACGTGGCGATGTACATGGTGAAGACCCGTGGCAAGGCCGGCTGGGCATCGTTCCGCCCCGACATGCACGAGGCGGCGGTGCAGCGGCTGGCCTTGAAGGCTGACCTCCAGCGGGCCGTCGATCAGGACGAGTTCGACGTGTTCTACCAGCCGACCGTCGCGATCGCGACCGGCCAGATCATCGGCGCGGAGGCGCTGATTCGCTGGCGTCACCCCGTGCGTGGCACGGTCTCGCCGGCCGAGTTCATCCCGCTGGCCGAGGAGACGGGGCTCATCGTTCCCATCGGGCTGAAGGTTCTGGCAACAGCCTGCCAGCAGGCACGCACCTGGCAGCAGGAGCTGCCGTTTGGTTCGCGCTTCAAGGTCAACGTGAACCTGTCGGCTCGCCAGCTCCACGATCCGCGCCTGATCGAGCAGGTGCAGGCGATGCTGCAGGAGACCGGAATCGCCCCTGACTCGCTGGTGCTCGAGATCACCGAGAGCATGCTGATGCAGGACATCGAGTCGGCCATCAGCCGGCTCCAGGCGATCAAGCGGCTGGGCGTTCGGCTCGCCATCGACGATTTCGGGACCGGCTACTCGTCGTTGGCCTACCTGCGACGCTTCCCTATCGACGTGCTGAAGATCGACCGCGCCTTCGTGAAGGATCTGGCGCGCGGCGTGACCGACGTGGCGCTTACCAGCGCCATTGTGGAGCTGGGTCGGGCGCTCGACCTGGAGCTGGTGGCCGAGGGCATCGAGACGGCGGACCAGCGGCTGCACCTGATGCGGATGGGGTGCGAGCTGGGGCAGGGCTACCTGTGGTCGAAACCGGTGCCGGCCGACGAGTTCAATCAGCTGCTGATGGACGGATCGTTCGCCGCCGCCGACCTGCCCCGCCGCCCGATCCTGCTGTCAAGCCGGCGCGGGAACCTGGTGCGCCCCTGACTGAGAACCTGCCTCACGCTGACGGCTGCCGCAGCGCGGGGGCCTGTCCCCCGCCCGTTTCAAAGCATGACGGGCAGGAGACAGGCCCCCGCGCCACATTCGCGCCTTCTTGAGACCGTTTCTTACGGTGCGAGCAGGATCTTCATCTCGTCGCGGGAGTCTCGCAGCCGCTCGTAGCCATCGGTGACCGCGTGCTCCAGCGGGACCGTCCGCGTCACCAGCCCCTTGACGTTGATGGCCCCCGTGCCGAGCAGGTGCACGGCCGTCGCCATGTCGCGCGAGGAGTAGACGCGCGAGCCGATCAGGGTCAGCTCTTTGAACACCACGTTCGCAAGGTCGGTCGGCGGCTGGACTCCGCCGATCCCGCCGACCAGGATGCGCCCCTGAACGCGGGCGGCCGGGATCATCTGGGCGACCGTTGCCGGGTGGCCGACAGCCTCGACCACCACATCCGCGCCCTCGCCGTTCGTGATCTCGCGGATCACGGCGACAGGGTCGTGCAGGCTGGCGTCGATGGTCTCGATGCCGGCCTGCTCGGCCAGCGAAAGGCGCGGCTTGCTGACCTCCGAGATCAGCACGCGGCGCGCACCCGCCGCCTTCGCCACGTTCGCCACCAGGAAGCCGATGGGGCCGCCGCCCAGCACCAGGACGGTGTCGCCCAGCTCGATGCCGGCGCGCCGCACCATGTGAACGGCCACCGAGACCGGCTCGGTGCAGCCAGCCTCCTCCCAGGACAGGCCGTCTGGGATCGCATGCAGCCGCGTCGTCGGCGTGCAGAGCAGCTCCGCTGCGCCGCCGTCGGCGTGAACGCCCTGGACCCGCAGCGTGCGACAGACGTGCGATGCGCCGGAGCGGCAGGCCAGACAGCTCCCGCAGACCAGCAGCGGCTCGACGGCGACGCGCTGCCCGGCCGAATAGCGGCCCGTGGTGTCCGTCACGACCTCGCCCACCAGCTCGTGCCCGACGACGACCGGCGGATTGACCGTCGACATCTCGCCGTGCCACAGATGCAGGTCCGTCCCACAGATCCCGGCGTAGCGGATCCGGATCAGCGCTTCGCCCTCCCTGGGCGTGGGCGTCGGCCGGTTCTCCAGCTCCAGCTGATCCGGCCCCAGGTAGACCAGTGCGCGCATGGTGTCAGCCCTCCGTAGCAGACTGCGTGTCAGAAGTCCGGCGAACGGCCGCCTCGGCCTGTTCCGCGATGGCGGCCGGGGTCAGCCCGTACCGCTCGAGCAGGAAGTCGAGCGAGCCGGCCACCGGGAAGAGATCCTGCACGCCCAGCGTGGTGAGCGGCACGCCGCTGCCGGCCGCCGCCAGCGCCTCAGAGACGGCGCTCCCCAGCCCGCCGAGGACGGTCCCATTCTCCACGCTGACCAGGGCCGGCACGCGGGCCGCCAGCGCTCTGACGGCCTCGGCGTCGAACGGCTTCAGGCTGCTGGCGTGCAGCACGCTGGCCTGGACGCCGCGCGCCGCCAGGACGTCAGCCGCCTGCAACGCCCGCTCCGTCATGATGCCGGTCGAGATCAGGCCGACATCCGCCCCATCGCGCAGCAGCCGGGCTTTGCCAATCTCGAACTGGTAGCCCTGGGGCAGGACGATCTGCACGACGCCGCGCGGGCCGCGCACGTAGGCCGGCCCGTCATGGTCGGCGACGGCCTGCACGACCTGCCCAAGCTCGCGGGCGTCGGCCGGATCGATCACCACCATGTTCGGCAGGCTTCGCATCAGGGCCACGTCTTCGATGGCCTGGTGGGTCGGGCCGCCGGGGGTCGTCAGGCCCGGCAGAAAGGCGAAGATCTTGACGTTCTGGCGGCCCAGCGCGATCGCCATCGCCACCTGATCGAACGCCCGCCGGCTGGCGAAGACGCCGTAGGTGGTGACGAACGGCGTGTAGCCGACGCGCGCCAGCCCCGCCGCGATGCCCATCATGTTCGCTTCGGCCATGCCGGCCTGGTAGAAGCGCTCGGGGAACGCCTCGGCAAACGGCAGGATATCGGTGTACTTGGAGAGGTCGGCGGACATGCCGACCACATCGGCGCGCGCCTTCCCGAGCGCCAGCAGCGCCCGGCCAAACGGCGCATCGACGGCCTGGGCCTCGGCGGCCACCGCGCCCATCATCGCCGCGTCGATCATCGCCATGCCGCCGCCTCCGTCTCCAGCTCCTCGATCAACCCATCCAGCTCGCGCGGGTCGCGCGGGCGGACGTAGTGGACCTTCTCGCGCTGCTCGATGCTCGGGACGCCTCGGCCCGGCAGGGTATCGCAGACGATGGCGCTCGGCTGACCCTGGACGGTCCGCGCCTCTGCGAAGGCCGCCAGCAGGGCCGCCAGATCGTTGCCGTCCACCCGGCTGACGTTCCAGCCGAAGGCGCGCAGCTTCTCGTGGACCGGCTCGATGCCCATGACGGTGGCGGGCGGGCCATCCGCCTGGATCTGGTTCAGGTCGAAGATCGCCACAAGGTTGTCGAGGCGGTAGTGGGCAGCCGACATGATCGCCTCCCAGACCTGTCCCTCTTGCAGCTCGCCATCAGACACGAGGGCGTACACTCGATACGCCTTGCGGCCTTCGAGCGTCCGCAACCGGGCGCCGAGCGCCATGCCGATGGCCTGCGACAGTCCCTGCCCGAGCGAGCCGCCAGTGACCTCGAAGCCCTTCGCGAACTCGGTGGCGTTCTGCTCCACGTCGCTGCCGTCCTGGCCGTAGGTCGCCAGCTCCTCGTCCGTGTATGCGCCAAGCTCGGCCAGCACGCCGAACAGCGCGATGGCGTAGTGGCCGACCGATAGCACGAAGCGGCCGCGGTCTGGGTCAGCCAGCCAGGCGTCGATGGGCTGCGCCTCATCCCGAGCAAGCTCGTGGAAGTAGACGGCGGTCAGGATGTCGGCCACGCCGAGCCCCTGCCCGAGGTAGCCGTGGCCGAGAGCCTGCACCATCTGGATCACGCGGCGGCGCACGGCAAGGGCGCGCTCGCGCAGTCTGGCGACGGTCGGCGTCGGGTCAGTCGTCGGCGACTGGTGTGCGTCGATGGCGCTCAACGGTGCACCTCGACGGGCGGGGTGGTGGCGGCAGGCACAGGCCGAACCCTCCGTGTACTTGCGAAACTCCGCGGCAGGGGGATTGTGGCCCGGATGATGTGCCAGGGGCACGGGTCGGGTCGCCGTCAACGTTGCCCGACGCCCGGCCGAACCGGCACGATCATTCCATGTGCGAGAGGGGCGGTCGCCGGGATGCGGTCGCCGGCTGAGAGGTGAAGGCCGTGTCCGAGAAGCCCGTTGCCGTGTTCTTCGATCTCGAGGGGTGGGAGGAGCCGTACCTGCGGGAGCAGCTACCGGAGGTCGAGGTGCGCGCCACCAGCGACTTGCTCCTGCCGGGCCGTGTCGGCCCCACCGCTGACGCCGACATCGTGTCGGTGTTCATCATGTCACGCGTCACCGCCGACGTGATGGCCGCCATGCCCGACTTGCGTTTTGTGGCGACCCGCTCGACCGGTTTCGATCATGTCGATCTCGCGGCGGCGAAGGCGCGCGGGATTCAGGTCGCCAACGTGCCCTACTACGGCGAGAACACCGTGGCCGAGCACACGATGGCGCTGATCCTGTCGCTCTCGCGGAACGTGCACCGGGCCTATGTCCGGACGGTGGCCGGCAACTACAGCCTGGAGGGGCTGCGCGGCTTCGACCTCCAGGGCAAGCGGCTGGGCATCATCGGGGCCGGCAGCATCGGCCTGCACGTCATCCGGATGGCGAAGGGCTTCGGGATGGAGGTCGTGGCGAGCGACCTGCGCCAGAATCGCCTGATCGCCGACGTGCTCGGCTTCGAGTACGTCGATCTCGACACGCTCCTCGCGACATCGGACGTGATCAGCCTCCACCTGCCGTACAGCGCTGGCGCACGCCACCTGCTCGACCGCGAGCGGCTGGCGAAGGTCAAGCGGGGAGCCTTGCTGATCAACACGGCGCGCGGGCAGCTGGTGGACACCGACGGGCTGCTCTGGGCGCTCGACGCCGGCATCCTCGGCGGGGCCGGCCTGGACGTGTTCGAGGGCGAGGATATGGTCAACCGTGAAGAGCAGTTGTTGGCGACGGACACCGGCGCCGAGGAGCAGTTGAAGGCCGCCATGCGGCTGCACCTGCTCCAGCGGCGCGAGAACGTCGTGCTGACACCGCACATCGCGTTCAACAGCCACGAGGCCGTGCGGCGGATCCTTGACACGACGGTCGGCAACATCCGAGCGTTCCTGGCGGGCCAGCCGACCAACCTCGTCGGGGCTTGAAAGCCCCGCCTACGATCCTGCAGTCGCTGCGCGACGCGCCAGTCGCACCAGTGCCTGCCGTTCCCGGCGGCCGTCGCGCAGCGACGGCGTGACTGTAGGCGGGGACTTCAGTCCCCGACCGCTCGTTCCATGATGCTTCGGGGACACCAATGAACATGCAATGGCCCGGACGAATCAGTCCGGGCGATTGCATGTTGATGTCGTCGTGCCGCCGCGTCGGGGCTTGAAAGCCCCGCCTACGATCCTGCAGTCGCTGCGCGACGCTCCAGTCGCACCAGTGCCTGCCGTTCCCGGCGACCGTCGCGCAGCGACGGCGTGACTGTAGGCGGGGACTTCAGTCCCCGACCGCCCGTTCCATGATGCTCCGGGTACACCAATGAACATGCAGTCGCCCTGGGGTAGCGTCGGCAGTGGCCCGACCTCGTAGTTCGCGACTGACAGGCGGCTGGACGGCGCGCGCTCACTCCGAGCGGGTTGGACGGTCCTCGGAGAGGATCAGGTGCCGGAAGGCCCGCATGTGGACGGCCATCGCCAGCGAAGCGCCCTCGCCGTCGCGCTGCTCGATGGCCTCGAAGACGGCGGCGTGCTCGCGGTACCTGAGGCTGGCGTTGCTCGGCCGGGCTGAGAGGGTGGTGGCGAGCCGGGTCATCATCAGCGACCGCAGCGCCCGCAGGATCTGGTAGAAGACGCGATTCTGGGTGGCGCGCGCCACGGCGAGGTGGAAGGCCACATCCGCCTTCAGGAACTCGTCGATGGAGTCGAGCGCGGCCTCCTGCCGCTCCAGGCAGCGCCGCATCTCGGCAAGGTCGTCGGGCGTGGCGCGCTCGGCCGCCAGCCGCGCGATGTGCGGCTCGACAATCGAGCGCACCTCGTACAGCTCGTTCGCCGTGCGCCCGCCGATCAGCGTGCTGACCATCAACGCCTGATTGAGGAACGGCTCGTCGCTCTGGGCCACGAACGTGCCACGGCCCCCTCGGACCTCGATCAGCCCGAGCGAGAGCAGCACGCGCAACGCCTCGCGCATCGAGGTCCGCCCGACGCCAAGCTGTTGGACGAGCTGCCGCTCGGCGGGAAGCCGATCCCCCGGCCGCCACGTCGAAGCCGGCCGAGGCCCCCAAGCCGACCGCCCCGCCACAGATCGTCGTCCCGACTCCGCCGGCCGCGCCATCGCCGGCCGCGGGAGCCTCGCCAGCAGCGGCGGCGTCCCCGGGCGCGTCGCCGGTTGCGGGCGCGTCGCCGGCCGCATCGCCGTCCCCAGCGGCTGCCGCCCCGACCCAGGCCGCGCCCGTTGCTGCCGCTCCGAAGCCCTCGGGCACGGTCAAGCGCGGCGGCTCGCTGATCGTCAACTCGCAGAACGACTGGTCCACGATGGACGTGCAGACCAGCCAGACGGGCAACCCGGACTCGCCGCTCGTCTACGATTTTCTGACTCGGCTCGACCGCAACGTGCAGTCTGGCGCGTTCGAGGTCAAGCCGCACCTCGCGGAGTCGTGGGACATCAGCGATCCGCTCAACGTGCTACTGAAGCTGCGCCGGGGCGTCAAGTTCCACGACGGCTCTGACCTGGATGCCTCGGCGATCAAGTGGAATCTCGACCGCGCGATGACGCACCCCAAGTCGGGCGCGAAGGCGCAGTTGGCGACGATCGAGGCGGTCGACGTGGTGGATCCGCTGACCGTCCGGCTCAAGCTGAAGTCGCCCAGCCCGACGCTCCTGGTGGCGCTGGCTTCCGACGGCCGATACGTCTCGATCATGTCGAAGGCGCACCACGACAAGGTGGGCGATGAGGGCGTGGCCCGGCAGGCTGTGGGGACCGGGCCGTTCAAGCAGGTGGACTGGAAGGCCGGCCAGAGCGTTCGCTACGAGCGGTTCGACGGCTACTGGATGATGGGGGCGGACGGGAAGCCGCTGCCGTACCCTGACGCCGTCGAGCTGCGGTTCCAGGCCGATCCGGCCGCCGCGCTGATCGCGCTCCGGAGCGGCGGCCTCGACGTGCTGCCGACCGTCCTCGGCAAGGACGTCGCGACGATCAAGGGCGACGCCAGCCTGGTGTACCAGGAAGCGCCCTGGCAGGCTACCATCTACTGCCTTGCCTTCAACGCCCGGCCCGGCAAGAAGTTCTCGGGCGATCAGATGAAGAAGGTCAGGCAGGCGGCCATGTACGCCATCGACCGCGAGGGCATGGCGAAGGCGTTGGGCTTCGGGCTGGGCCAGCCGAACGGCTACCTGCTGGCCCCCGGCCAGATCGGCTACGACGAGTCGCTGCCGGCCTACAAGCTCGATGTTGACCGGGCGAAGCAGCTGATGAACGAGGCCGGCTTTGCCAGCGGCATCGACGTGACGCTGGACTTCATCTCGCGGCCTGAGGACAACCAGAATGCCCAGCTCTATCAGCAGATGTTGGAGAAGATCGGCATTCGGCTGACGCTCCAGCCGTCCGAGCGGGTGGCCTGGGTCCAGAAGACGCTGGCCGGCGACTACGAGTTCGCGGCGTTCCAGACGGGGACGCCGCGCGCCGACACGGACCTGACGATGAGCGCCTATCTGGCGACCAACGGCACCAGCGCCTGGGCCGGCCTGAACAATCCGGAGATCGACAAGCTGATCGTGGACGGGCGCTCGACGTTCGACACGGCGAAGCGCATCGCCACCTACGCTCAGATCCAGAAGATGGTGCACGACGAGGCGTACCTGGGATTCACCTGGCGGCGCAACGGCGCGTGGGCGTTCGCGAAGGCCGTCAAGGACTTCGGGGATCCGTACCAGAACGTGGTGACCAGCGGCACGGCGGTCTGGCTGGACCGATAGTCCACACGCACGGCGCCCTGGCTGCCTGACCGTGTACCCTCGCCACCGAGGTCACTGATATCGCTTGAGGGAGAGAACCTGATGCCAGAGATCGAGGTGGCGCTCGTCACGGTCGGCTGGTCGGACACCTACCTCGCACGACTGCGCGAGGCGCTGCACCCCGCCGAGATCGTGCAGACGCGCGACGACGCCGAGATCGCGCGGACGCTCGTGCGGGCCGACGTGGCGATCCTCTCCGGCGACCTGGACGACCGCTACGCCGACGCGCCGCGTCTGCGCTGGGTCCACTGCGACCACGCCGGGCTGAACAAGTCGGCCCGACCCTGGGTCTTCGAGCGCGAGCTGATCGTCACCAGCTCGGCCGGGCGCTCCGGGCCGGTGCTGGCCGAGCACGCCATCCTCTTCATGCTGCTGTTCGCCTTCCAGTACCCATCATTTCTGGCGGCCCAGCGGGAGCATCAGTGGGGCTTCCCCGGCATGGAGAAGCTGCGCGGCCTCTACGGGCGCACGGTCGGGATCGTCGGGCTGGGCAACACCGGCCGCGAGCTGGCCGTTCGCACGAAGGCGCTGGGCATGCGGGTGCTCGGGTATCGGCGGTCCGACGAGGACGTGCCGGGCGTCGATCGGCTCTACTCGGCGGCGCGCGGCGAGACGCTCGATGCGCTGCTCCGCGAGAGCGACTTCGTGGTGCTGGCGACGCCGCTCTCGGACGCCACCTACCGCCTGATCGGGCGACGCGAGCTGGATCTGATGAAACCATCGGCCGTCCTGGTGAACATGGCGCGCGGCCCGGTCGTAGACGAGGCCGCGCTGATCGAGACGCTCCGCGCCGGTAAGATCGCCGGGGCCGGCCTCGACGTGTTCGCGCGGGAGCCGCTGCCAGCCGACAGCCCGCTCTGGGATCTGCCGAACGTCCTGATCACCCCGCACACGACGCCCCAGGTGCCGGATCGGACGGGCCGCTCGTTCGACACGATCTCCGAGAACATCCGTCGCTTCCGGGCCGGCGAGCCGCTGCTGAATCGCCTGCTGCCCGCCGACATCTACACCCGCTGAGGACAGCCCCGACCGGCGCGGCCTGGCATCGTCGCAGGCCCGCCGGTCTTCGGAGGACCGCTCATGACCGTCGGCACGCCGACTGCGACGCCGCAGGATGACCCCGCCCGGCCGGGGCCGTGGTACACCCGGCCATTCCGCATCTTTCAGACGAACATCCGTGAGACCGACGCCGGCATGGATGTCGACGCGGTGGCCGACGACGTGCGCGACTTCGGCGCGAGCGCGTGGCTGCTCAACACGGCCGGCCTGGTGTCGTTCTATCCGTCCGCGCTGCCGTTCGCGCGGCCCAGCCGCTGGCTCGTGGACCGCCCGAGCGGCGACCTGATCGGCGACGCGCTGGCGGCGGCCCAGGCGCGCGGCCTGCGCCTGCTGGCCCGCTGCGACTTCTCGAAGCTGCACCGCTCGGTCTACGAGCAGCACCCGGACTGGTTCTACGTCTCGCCGGCCGGCCGGTCTCAGGTCTACAACGACTTCTACTCCTGCTGCCCGAACTCGCCGTACTACCAGCACCATGCCTTCGAGATCCTCTCGGAGATCCTCGACCGCTACGACGTGAGCGGCTTCTACTTCAACATGTTCAACTTCCAGCTGCGGGACTACGCCGGCGTCCATCACGGCATCTGCCAGTGCATCCACTGCCGGACCCGCTTCCCGGACCAGACCGGCATGACGCTGCCCCGGACGGAGAGCTGGGCCGATCCGGCCTACATCCGCTGGCGCGAATGGTCGCGCGAGGTGCTGCGCGACCTGTCCGGCCGGATGCGAGAGCACATCACGGCGAAGAACCCCGAGGCCGGGATGATCCTGCGCCAGAACGCCCACATCCTGACCCACGAGGTCAACAACGCCGTGGACCGGGCGCTGCCACTCTGGCGCTTCTGGGCCGGCGAGTTCGGGCGGGAGGTGCGGACGGCCCATCCGCAGACGCCAGCCGTCATCAACTCGGTGATGTTCCTGGACATGCCGTACCGCTTCAGCGCCGAACAGCCGGGCCTGTTGGGCCTCCACCTGAGCCAGACGATGTCACAGGGCGTCAACCTCTGGGCCTACGTGCTGGGGACGACTCAGAACCAGCCAGATCGCAAGAACTTCGGGATCGTCAAGCGGCTGTTGAGTTTCCACCGCGACCACCAGGACGTGTACGCGGGGCTGCGCTCTGCTGCGAAGGTCGCCATCATCTCGTCGGTGCGCTCCGAGGAGCGCGCCGGTTCCGGCGGCGATGCCCGCGATGTGGCCGTCATGCTGGGCGGCGGCGAGGGGCTGGCGTCGGTGCTGAACGCGCGGCGCGGCGCCTACCGGGCGCTCCTGGAGAGCCAGATCCCGTTCGACATCCTGCCGGACAGCCAGCTCGTGGCGGCGGCCGGCGATGGACGGCTGGCCCAGTACGACGTGCTGGTGCTGCCGAACGTCGCCGTGCTGGACGACGCCCAGGTGGCCGTGCTCGACGCATTCGTGGAGAGCGGCGGCGGGCTCGTCGCGACCTACGAGACGGGCCGCTACACGCCTGACGGGCAGGTGCGCGGCGAGATGCCGCTGGCCTCGCTCGGGGCGGCCCGGGTGATGAGCAAGCGGTCTGGCGCGTCCACTATCGGCGTGGCCGATGCCGGCGGCATCGAACGGCCGATGCGCTCGTCGTACTTGCGGATCACGCGGCGCGCGGACATCCCCGGCTTCGATGACACCGACCTCGTCATGCTGGATCGGGCGTTCCTGACCGTCGAGCCACGCGCGGGAGCCGAGCCGTCGCTGACGCTGGTGCCGCGGTCGCGCAACGGCCCGCCTGAGGTCATCTACTTCGACTATGAGACCGAGCACCCTGGCCTGCTCCACTACGCGTACGGCAAGGGGCGGACGGCGTACTTCACCTGGCCCGTCGATCTCCTGTTCTTCGACCACAGCCTGCCAGAGCATCGGGCACTGCTGGCGCAGGCTGTGGCGACGGTCGCGGGCGGCCGACAGGTCGAGGCGCAGTCGCCGCCGCAGGTGGAGGTCGTGGTCTCGAGGCGGCCGAGTGGCGAGCAGGTCGTCCACCTGATCAACCATTCGGGCCACCAGGACCGCTCGTTCCACGATCCGCTGCCGATCTTCGAGATAGGGCTGTCACTGGCCGTTGGCGGGTCGCAGCCGACAGGCGCCCGGGCGCTGGTCGCGGGTGTGGACCTGTCGCTCACCCGGGATGGCGACCGCACGCGCCTGACGCTGCCGCGCCTGGACACCTTCGAGGTGATCGTGCTGGAGGCGTAGGTTCGCGCAAACGCTGGCCTCCCTCTGCCGGTCCGGGTTCGTCGGCACACGGCTTCAGGGACAGATGAGCAGGCGTCCTGTGCAAATCTTGCAAGATGCAATGTCATTCTGAGCGAAGCGAGGAACGAGCGTCGTCGAAGGATCTTCCCCGTGAGCCGTCTGCATGCTTGAGGAGGATCCCTCCACTCCGCTCCTTCGCCGCTCCGGTCGGGATGACGGGTGTGTTGCGCTCGTTCCTCGCTCCGGTCGGGATGACGGGTGTGTTGCGCTCCTTCGTCGCTCCGGTCGGGATGACGGCGAGCCCTCAGCACCCCTGCGATTGTCGGCTGACGAGTGGCTACAGGTGCAGGTCGTCCTGCTCCTCCGGCGGCACCACGAACAGGCCGCCGCCGCGCCGACGGCCCCAACTGCCAAGCGTGACGCCCGGCGTCAGCGACTCGACCTCCAGCGCCTTCAGCTTCTCCTCGTCGAAGACCATGCCGATGCCCGGCGTCTCGCCAAGGACGATGTAGCCGTCCTCGATCCGCTGATCGACCGTGAAGCAGACCTCGCGGCCGGCCTCCACCACTTCCATCATGCTGTGGTTTGGCAGGGCGGCTGCGACGTGGGCCATGAAGTTGCCAGGGCAGTTCATCACGGCCACCGGCAGCTCGAAACCGTAGGCCACGTCCGCGACGTACATCGCGCCGGTGATCCCCGAGGTGTTCGAGCCGACCTGCACGATGTCTACGGCTTCCTGGTCGATCAGGGCCATGAAGTCGCCGATCTCGTGGAGGTTCTCGCCGGTCGCCACCGCCGCCTTGATTGCCCGTGAGACCTGTCGCAGGCCCCGGTAGTCCCAGCGGCGGGCCGGCTCCTCGACCCACGTCAGGTCGAACCGCTCCTCAAGCTGGCTGATGCGTCGGATCGCCTGCTTCGGAGACCAGTACTCGTTGGAGTCGATCATCAGCAACGGGCGCTTCTTCGACGTGGCGAGCGCCTCCTCCATCAGGGCCAGCCGGCGCTCGTCAGCATCGTGGTCCACGCCGACCTTCAGCTTGCCGGCGTGGACGCCGCGCGCCGCGAGGCTGCTGTAGAACGCCGTGATCTCGACATCGGTCAGGTTCATGTCGATGCCGCTGGCGTACGCCTTGACCTTCGGCACCGACGCCCCGAGCGTCCGCCAGAGCGGCTCGCTGTTGATCTTGGCCTTCAAGTCCCAGAGGCAGATATCGAGGGCCGAGATCGCGCTGGTGATCGCCCCGCGATTGCCACCCTTGAAGACGGCATCGACCATCCGCTTCCAGAGGCCGCGCACGCCGCGTGGATCCTGCCCGACGAGCAAGTTCTCAGCGAGGCTGTGGATCGATCCGCGCGCGGCCGGACTGCCGGTGATGCAGCCGGTCAGGCCCTCGTCCGTGTCGAGAAAGACGGCCAGCCCGTTGGCCTTGTTGCTGCCGGTTGGCAGGTTGGCATCGCCGAGCGCTCGCGCGGCGGTGAACTCGTAGAGGCGCGTCCGCACGCCAGTGATCTTCATCCCGTACCCCTTCGTCGGATCGAGGAACGGTAGCGGGAGACGCGCGCGGCGTCAAACTCGTGGGTCGTGGGTCGTGGGTCGTGGGTCGTGGGTCGTGGGTCGTGGGTCGTGGGTCGTGGGTCGTGGGTCGTGGATCGTGGATCGTGGATCGTGGATCGTGGATCGTGGATCGTGGATCGTGGATCGTGGATCGTGGATCGTGGATCGTGGGAGTGATGGGGTGAAAGCGTGCAAGTTGCAGTTGTCATCCTGAGCGAAGCGAAGGACCTCACCCGCTGACGCGAACGCTGACAGGCAGACGCGCCGGCCGATGACAGGGTGGCATCTCACCCGCTGACGCGAACGCTGACCGGCAGATGCTGCCGGCCGATGACAGGGTGGCATCTCACCCGCTGACGCGAACGCTGACAGGCAGACGCTGCCGGCCGATGACAGAGTGGCATCTCACCTGTTGACGTGAGGATTGACGGCCAGCACCTGAGATTCTTCGCTGCGCTCGCAGGCCCTGCCCTGAGCCCGCCGCAAGGGTCGGTCTGCTCAGAATAACCGGCGGGTTAGTGCCCACTCTCGTTGTCGCTCGGGCGGCACCCGGCTCGTGTGGCGGCCTCGCGGGATACCTGGATCAGCCGCGCGCACAGCTCGGACGTGCGTGGCGCGTCGGCCGGGGTGGCCTCGGCAGGGGCGCCTTCATCGGCCGGCGTGACCGTCGCGGGTGCGCCGCTGTCTGGGCTGGTGGCGCCAGCGTTCGGCGCGTCCGCCGATGTCGAGGGCGCTTCGCCGGTGCGCGGCTTCCCTGGAATCGACGGAAGGACGGGCGTCAGGATCGTCTGCGCGGTCGCCAGCGACGGCGGCAGGATCTGGAGGGGTGGGGCCGGGCTGCCGACTGCATTGGGCGAGGGCGCTGGCGTGGCCACGCTTGCCGGTGGGGTTGGCAGCATCGCGCTGATGGTCGGGATGCCGGGCTGTGGGGGCGTGGTCACGGTTGCCTGGGCTGCCGGTAGCTGCGACGAGATCGGCGGCGGCACCGTGGGCACGGCGGTGGGCTGGGCCGCCGCGGGCGGGGCTGCAGTGGCCTGGGCAGCGGCGCTCGTCGAGGCCGCCGTGGGCGGGCTGCTGTCTCGGGTGAGCTGGAACAGGGAGATCAGGATCAGCCCGGCCGCCAGCCCAAAGGCGGCCAGCGCTCCAGCGATCCAGCGCCCGCGTCCACGACTCAACTCCGACAGTCCGCCGGCCGTCTGCACGCTCGTCGAGCGTGCCCTGACCACCGGCCGGCCGCGCGGCGATCCGCCGGCTGTCGCGCCCGGGCCGGCTGCGCCACCGGCAGCTGGTGCTGGGACGCCGAGCGGAACGGTCTGGTCCGCCGGGGCCGCCGGTCCTCGCGGACGCAGGCGGTCCGTCGGCATGTTGCCAGGAGCAGCGTCCGGGCTCTGGAGCCGCGAGCCGGCTGGGCCGGCCAACAGCGTGGTGGTGCGGTCGTCCAGCACGGGAGTTGCCGCCGCGCCATCGGCAGGCACGATGTGCCCGATCAGCACCGTCACGTTGTCGGGCGCGCCGCGGGCGTTCGCCAGCTCGATCAACTGGTGTGGCAGCTCGCGAGCCGGGACGCGGACGGCTTGTTCGGCAATCTCGGCGTCGGAGACCATGCCGGTCAATCCGTCCGAGCACAGCAGCAGGATGTCGCCGGCCTGGAGCTGCACCTGCGAGACGTCAGCCTCAACGCCCGGCTGCCGTCCGAGCGCGCGCAGCAGGACGCTGCGGTTCGGGTGATGCTCGGCCTGCTCGGGCGTGAGGATGCCTTCCTTCACCTGCATCGCTACCCAGGAGTGGTCAAGCGTCAACTGCGTGGCTCGTCCGCCGCGAATCAGGTAGCCGCGACTGTCGCCAACGTGCCCGACGGTCAGATCGCCGTCGTGCACCACCATCGCCACCACGGTGCAGCCCATGCCGGCCTGTTCGCGGTGACGCTGCGCCGCCTGGTAGATCGCATCGTTGGCGACGGTGATCGCCTCGCGGATCGCGTCGCCGACCGGCAGCGAGCGACTCTGGTAGAAGCGGCCGCGGACCGTCCGCACGGCGATCTCGCTGGCGACCTCGCCGGCCGCGTGCCCCCCCATGCCATCCGAGACGACCAGCAGCGTCCCGTGCGTGCGCGCCTCGCTGGCGGCAGGGTCTTCCCAGGTCAGGTTGTCTTCGTTGCCGGGGCGGACCCGGCCAGGGTTCGTCTCGCCGAACACTTCGATGGCGAGGCGCTGCGGTGGCCTGAGCTGCCCGGTCGGCGCGTCCGACTCGGGAAACCCGTGAGAGCCGGGCGGATGTGCTCGGGGGGCGTCAGTCATGATGCGCGGCTCACCCGAATCCGAAGGTAGCTACCGGCGACGGTCCTGCTCGCTCGGACGCGCTGGCAGGACGAACCGATCCCATCGTTGGCCTGACTCACGACCACCGCTCTCGTTCTGGCGCTTGACGCTGCAATCTCACTGTACCATGCGCCCTCGTCAGAGGATGCTCGCAAGCGAACAGTTTCTGAGTTCGTCAGGCAACGCGCCAGCACGGTGCGCGTCCGGCAACGTGCAACGCCCCCGCTCCGGTGATCGGAGCGGGGGCGCTGAAGAGCGGCCCGCAGCAGTCTTGAGACGGGTGGGGCGCGCCTGCGCCGTGGCGGACTGACGCCGTGGCGGACTGACGCCGTGGCGGGCCTACGCCTTGGCGGCTTCGGCCTCGGCGTGGCCCCAGTCGAGCGCCACCTCGCCGGTCAGGAAGTGCTCGGCGTCGAGGGCTGCGCGGCAGCCGTCGCCGGCCGCCGTGACCGCCTGGCGGTAGCGCGTGTCCGAGACGTCGCCCGCCGCGAAGACGCCGGGGATGTTGGTCTCGGTGCGGTCGTGCTGAATGATGTAGCCGTTCGGGTCCATGTCGAGCTTGCCGGCGAACAGTTCCGTATTCGGCTTGTGGCCGATGGCGATGAACAGGCCGTCCGTCTTCAGCTCCGACTCGTCGCCGGACTTGAGGTTCTTCAGCCGCACGCCTTCCACACCGTGCTCGCCCAGCACGTCAACCACGGCGCTGTCCCACACGAACTCGATCTTCGAGTTGCGAAACGCCCGCTCCTGCATGATCTTCGAGGCCCGCAGCTCGTTCCGACGATGCACCACCGTCACTCTGGTGGCGTAGTTGGTGAGGAAGCTGGCCTCCTCCATCGCGGTGTCGCCGCCGCCGACCACCACGACATCCTTCCCCTTGAAGAAGAAGCCGTCGCAGGTGGCGCAGGCCGAGACGCCACGTCCCTGGAGCCGCTTCTCGCTGTCCAGGCCCAGCCAGAGCGCCGACGCCCCGGTCGCGATGATGACGGCGCGGCCCTTGTACTCCTGGCCATCCTCGGCGGTCAGCGTGAACGGCCGGCGGGAGAAGTCGACGCTCGCCACGTCGTCCTCGACCAGCTGCGTGCCGAAGCGGACGGCCTGCTCGCGCATCTCCTCCATCAGCTCCGGCCCCATGATGCCGTTGCGGAAGCCGGGATAGTTCTCGACCTCGGTGGTCAGCATGAGCTGACCACCGGGCAGGCCGCCGCGCTCCAGGCCGGTGAACACGAGGGTCTTGAGGGTCGCCCGGGCGGCATAGATCGCGGCCGTCCAGCCAGCCGGCCCAGAACCGATAATGATCGCGTCCCAGAGGACGCCAGTCTTCTCGTCAGCCATGGTCGTCTTTCTTCTCTCCGCTGCACCGATGTCGGCAGCCTGCGCTCGGGTCCGTGTGCCCGTCATTGTGCGTCCTGCCCGTGTCGGTTCACCAAGTGAAACGTCCGTGGCATCGGCACTATTCCCCGAAAAAATACGCTGAAGATTGTGCACCCGTAACGTTTGAGCGGGTTGCCACTCGGTTGCGTTCGACCGGGATACTTGCTATATCAGCGTCGTGCCGTCGGTGGTCCGGGGGCATTGTCGTTGTCAGGCCTGAGTGCCCCCGTTGCGTCGATCGGCTCCGTTGCCTCGTGCGGGTGGGCGCGCTGGTCCGTTCCGTACAGCCCACGGCGGCTGTGCGATTCGTCCGGCTGTCGTCGCTTGCTGCCGGGTCGCCTGGGCGGCCCTACCCCGACGAGAGGTCAACATCTATGCCACACGCGCATCGCTCCACGCCGCAGGGCGGATCGCTGGTCAGCCGCCGGTGCTTCATCGGACTGTTTGTTGGCGCATCGACCGCCGCCCTGGCCGCAGCCTGCCAGAGCGCACCGGCCGCCCAGCCGACGGCCAAGCCGGCCGCCGAGACGGCCAAGCCGGCCGTCGCGACCCAGGTTCCGCCGACGGCGGTCCCGGCCGCTGGCGCCAGCCCGGCCGCGAGTCCGGCTGCCAGCCCGGCGGCCGCGGCCAGCCCGGTGGCGGCCGCGAGTCCTTCGCCGTCGCCGGCCGCCGCGTCGAGCGCCGCGCCCGCGCCGGCCGTTGCCGCCAGCGGCGCGAAGAAGGTCTACAAGCTGGCCGTGCTCGGGGATATCGCCACGATGGACCCGGCCATCATGAACCAGCAGGTGGACTTCCAGATCGCCGAGACGATCTTCAACCTGATCGGCCGGTATCCGTACGATCCGCCGCTGGGCAACGCCATCACGCCGGAGCTGGCCGAGGGCTGGGAAGTGCAGGACGGCGCGCGCACCTGGATCTTCCACCTCCGCAAGGGCGTCAAGTTCCACAAAGGCTACGGCGACCTGACGGCAGAGGACGTGAAGTACAACTGGGAGCGGATCAAGGATCCAAAGACGGCCTCGCCGTTCCGTGCCGAGTTCAGCGGCACCACCATCGACGTGCTCGATCCGTACACCATCAAGGTGGCGTTCGACCGGCCGGTGCCGTCGTTTGTGTCGGCGTCGCTCGGGTTCCGACCGGGCTTCGTGATCTCCCCGAAGGCGCACCAGGAGCTTGGCGACCGCTGGAAGACCGGCCCGGTTGGCTCGGGGCCGTTCATCTGGAACAACTATCAGGCCGGCACCAGCCTCTCGCTGGTCAGGAACCCCGACTACTGGGGGCCGAAGCCGAAGATCGACGAGATCCTCTACCGCTTCAAGGTGGACGACCGCGCCGCGATGCTGGCCGTCGCCAAGGGCGAGCTTGACGCGTACTACCTGTCCGACCCGGACCTGATGGCCCAGGCGGCGAAGAACCCGGACCCGAACACCGTCTTCCTCAAGTCGAACCTCGGGCAATCGCCGTTCATGTTCTGGTTCAACATGGCCCGCAAGCCGTTCGACGACGTGCGGGTGCGCCAGGCGTTGCGCTACGCCATCGACAACGAGGCCATCGCGCGCGACCTGTTCGGCGGGCTGGCCCAGCCGATTCACAGCTACCTGCCGCCGTTCAGCTTCGGCTACACCGAGGACGTGCCGCGCTTTGAGTACAACCCGGACAAGGCCAAGCAGCTGCTCAAGGAGGCGAACGTCCCGGCCAACTGGTCGTTCAACCTCCTGAGCTACTCGGCGCTGCTGATCTGCCGCCGCGTCACCGAGGCCGTCGCCTCGTACTGGAACGACATCGGCGTCAAGGTCACGCCCGAGCTGGCCGAGAACGCCGTGGTGGCCCAGAAGACCGGCCCGCGCGACTTCGACGTGTGGGGCACGTACATCGGCCGGATCGATCCGGACCAGTTCACCACCCCGTACTTCCTGTCCTCGTCGCCGTCGAACTTCTCGGGGTACAAGGACGCCGACGACCTCATCACCGTCACCCGGACCGAGCCAGACCCGGCGAAGCGGGCGCAGGCGTACGGCGACTTGCAGCGGAAGCTCTCGCAGGACTCGCCGGCCGCGTTCATCATCGCCTGCTCGGAAGGCATCCTGGCCAACAAGAAGGTCACCGGCCTGACCGGCGCTGGCTGGCAGGAGCGGCACCCCTGGTGGGATATCGACGTGCCGGCCGTCTGAGCGATCCCCAAAATCATGGTGAAACACTCACGCCCTCCGCTCTGCTTGCATCACCCATCAAGCGGCGTGCCGGCCTCGGTGCGGGCACGCCGTGCCATCCGTTGTCCCGCCGGATCTGCGGGGCCGGCTACCAGTGAGGTGGCGGCATGACGTTTGTGCTGAGCCGCCTGGTGCGGGCGGTGCTGACCGTCTTCGGGGCGCTGACGCTGGTCTTCCTGAGCCTGCGTCTGACCCCTGGCGACCCCGTCGAGATCATGCTGGGCGACTACCGCACCCCGGAGCTGGTGGCGATCCTGCGCGCCCAGT
Organism: Chloroflexota bacterium; assembly: GCA_020850535.1. Taxonomy (NCBI): domain Bacteria; kingdom Bacillati; phylum Chloroflexota; species Chloroflexota bacterium. Next base: position 18,777 of record JADZEM010000130.1, on the reverse strand, counting down.
ACGGGCTCGACCGACCGCTGCCCGTGCAGTATCTCGTCTTCGTGAAGAACACTCTGACCGGCGACTTCGGCATGTCGCTGGCGAAGCGCCAGGATGTCAGCGTCATCATCGGGGCAGCGTGGCCGTACACGGTGGCGCTGGCGCTGGCCTCGATGGTGGTCACCTGCATCATCGGCATCCCGCTCGGGACCATCGCCGCGCTCAAGCGGAACACCTGGGCCGACTTCTCGGCTATGGTGATCTCCCTGCTCGGGGTGGCGATGCCGGGCTTCCTGATGGCCCTGCTGATGATCTACCTGTTTGCCTACTGGCTCGGCTGGTTCCCGGTCCAGGGGGCCGGCGAAGGGCGAGGCGTCGCCATCCTGGGCTACTACCTCGTCCTGCCGTCGGTGGCGCTCGGGTTCCAGTCGGCCGCGCTGGTGGCTCGCACGACGCGCGCCTCGCTGCTGGCCGTGCTGGACGAGGACTACATGCGAACGGCCCGCGCGAAGGGCCTGTCCGAGGCCGTGATTCTTCAGGTCCATGCGTACCGCAACGCGCTCGTCCCGATCCTCGCCGTCCTCGGCCTGTTCTTTGGACAATTGCTCGGCGGCGCCGCCGTGGCCGAGATCGTGTTCGGGCGGCCGGGCCTGGGCAAGCTGCTGGTCGACTCGATTCTCTCGCGTGACTATCCGCTCTCGCAGGCGCTCATCAGCGTCTTCCTGATGGGCGTGATCCTGGTCAACTTCGTGACGGACACCCTCTACGGGCTGGCCGATCCGCGCATTCGGCGAGGCACCTGATGGCAGCGACCTCTGAACGCTCCGCGACGGTCTCCCCAGCGGCAGCAGCGGCGGCGCCGGCCCGGCTCGGGCCGCCGCGTACGTTCTGGCGAGACACGGCCAGACGGTTCCGCCGCCGCACCTCCGCCATGATCGGGCTGGCGCTCGTGGGCCTCTTCCTGGTGGCAACGCTCATCGGGCTGTTCGGGACGCCGGCCACCACCAACCGCAGCAACCTCGGGCAGCGGCTGCGCGCCCCCAGCCTGACGCAGCCCTTCGGCACGGACGGCTTCGGCCGCGATGTGCTGTTCCGGGTGCTCCAGGGCGCGCCGCTCGCCCTGGCCGTCGGCGTCGTCTCGGTGGCCATCGGCAGCGTGCTGGGCTGCGCGCAGGGCCTGATCGCCGGCTACTACCGTGGCAAGGTCGGCGCGGCGATCATGGGCTTCACGGACGCCATGCTGGCCTTCCCGACGCTGCTGCTGGCGCTGTCGGTGGTGGCGACGCTCGGCTCGGGCCTGAGCAACGTCATGATCGCCGTCGGCATCTCCACGATGCCGCGCTTCACCCGCATGATGGAAGCCGAGGTGCTCTCCATCGGCAGCCGCGACTTTGTGCTGGCGTCGCGGGCCATCGGCGCGGACACGCGGCGCATCCTCCTGCGGCACATCCTGCCGAACGCGCTGTCGTCGGTGCTGGTGATGGCGACGCTGTACATCTCGACGGCGATCCTGGCCGAGGCGACCTTGAGCTTCCTGGGGCTGGGGCCGCCGCCGCCGACGCCCACCTGGGGCTCGATGATCAACGACGGCAGCTCGGTGCTGGAGACGGCGCCCTGGGTGGCGCTCTTCCCCGGGCTGGCGATCACCCTGACGGTGCTCGGGTTCAGCCTCGTGGGAGACGGTGTGCGCGACGCCCTCGACGCCCGCCTCCGAGACCGGTAAGGCCATCGTGCAGCGGGACGGGTGAGGCACGCCCGTTCCGCGCTACACTCCTTCCATACCTGATGAGCGAACGATCCCCGTGCAATGGGCCGCGGATGCCGTTGCGCGAGGGGCAGCTAGTACGGGAGGAATCGTGATGGCCGGTGGTCCTGTCCGGCGCACTGAGCGCGACACGATGGGCGAACTGGAAGTACCAGATGGCGCCTACTACGGCGCGAGCACGATGCGCGCCGTCAAGAACTTTCCAGCGAGCGGCCTGAAGCCCCCGAGCCGCTTTGTCAGCGCACTGGCGCTGATCAAGCTGGCGGCAGCGAAAGTGAACGCCGATCTCGGCCTGCTCGACCGGGGGCTGGCCGACGCCATCGTCACGGCGGCAACCGAGATCGTTGATGGCAAGCTCGACGGGCAGATCGTCGTCGACGTGCTGTTCCAGACCGGCTCGGGCACCTCGACCAACATGAACGCCAACGAGGTGATCGCGAACCGGGCCATCGAGCTGCTCGGCGGGCAGATCGGCTCGCGCAAGCCGGTCCACCCGAACGACCACGTCAATATCTGCCAGTCCTCGAATGACGTGATCCCGAGCGCGATCCAGCTTGCCGCGCTGGTCGCCATCAAGGAAGACCTGATCCCGGCGCTGGAGCGTCTTCAGGCCGCGCTGCTGAAGCAGTCCGACGAGCTGATGCCGGTCATCAAGACCGGCCGCACGCACCTGCAGGACGCCACGCCGGTGCGTCTGGGGCAGGAGTTCCTGGGGTACGCCGGGCAGGCTGAGCGGGCGATCCGCCGCCTGAAGCACGCGCAGGAGGAGCTGGGCGATCTGCCGCTCGGCGGCACGGCGGTTGGCACGGGCATCAACGCCCACCCCGAGTTCTCGGCCCGCGCCTGCAAGGTCCTGTCGGAGCTGTCGGGCGTCGAGGTCTGGGAGACGACCAACCATTTCCAGGCGCAGAACACGCTCGACGCGGTCCTGGAGACGAGCGGCGTCCTGCGGACCACCGCCATCAGCCTGATCAAGATCGCCAATGACATCCGCTGGATGGCGTCTGGCCCCCGCGCCGGCTTCGCCGAGCTGGATCTGCCGGCTCTGCAGCCGGGCAGCTCGATCATGCCGGGCAAGGTCAACCCGGTGATCGCCGAGGCGGTCTGTCAGGTGGTCGGCCAGGTCGTCGGCAACGACCAGACGGTCGCGATCAGCGCGCTGCAGGGCAGCAACTTCGAGCTGAACGTGATGATGCCGGTCGCCTGCTACAACGTCCTGCAGTCTATCGAGCTGCTGGCGCACGCCGCCGACAACTTCGCGACGAACTGCATCGAGGGGCTGACGGCGACGACCAACGGACCGTCGATGGTCGAGCGGGGCCTGATGATCTGCACCGCCCTGGCGCCTGAGGTCGGGTATGACGCGGCGGCGTCCATCGCCAAGGAGGCCTACGCCTCCGGCCGCACGATCCGCGAGGTGGCGCGCGACAAGACCTCGCTCTCGGAGAGCGACCTCGACCGGCTGCTGGACCCGTCCGGGATGACCGAGCCAGGGCTGACGGGCGGCCCCGGCGGCGGCTGATTCGAGGGGACGGGGTGCAGGGGTGGACGACCTGCCGCTGTACCCCATCCCCAGGGCGACTCCGCGTTTCGTAGTGTTGCGGGAACATCAACGACCATGCAATCGCCCTGCCTGTCCCGTCTGACCTGTAGCTGCTAGCGTTCCGGCTTCGACGGCGCGGAGATCTCCTCCAGCGCCTTGCCCGACAGGTCGCGGTCGTTCACATCCACGGCCAGATCGCCCAGCGAGACGACGCCGACGAGGCTGTGCCGCTCGTCCACGATCGGCAGCCGCCGGATGCGATGCTCGCGCATGATCCGGGCGGCCTCCTCCACCGGGTCATCCTCGGTGGCCCAGGCCACGCCGCTGGACATAATGTCGCGGACCGGCGTCAGGTGCGGGTCGTGCCCGTCCGCCGCCGAGCGAATCGCGATATCGCGGTCGGTGACCATGCCGATCAGGCGCGAGCCGTCGCAGACGGGCAGTCCGCCCACGTCGAGCTGGCGCATCAGGGCGGCAGCGTCCGCCACCGTGGCGTTCGGGTGGATGGTGCGCGGGCGGCGCGTCATCACGTCGGCGATGCGGGCCGACCGTGCCGTGTGTGCCCCTCGCCGCGCGAGATAGATCGCCAGCCCGCTGACGGCGATCAGCGCCCCGGAGAGCGCCGCCTCGGTTGGCACGGACCACTGCGACGGCCGGTTCCAGTTCTCGGGCATCTCCATCTGCGTCACGGAGTCCTGGAGCCGCCGCATGCCGGTGCTCACGGAGTCGGATGTCGCCGCGCCCGCCATCGGCAGCCACGTCGCGAGATCCGTGAGGCCGCGATCCAGCATGTCGGCCAACTGCTCTGACGCCGTTGCTGCCTGCCGGACCGACCGTGTTGGCGTCTCCTTCTCGGGCCACGCGTAATAGGCCGCCAGCGGCACGACCGTCGCCGCGAGGCCGCCCCACCAGGCAGGGTTCCGATCCCGTGCGAAGTCGGCGGCGACGCCTGCCCAGGCGTTGGCGGCGTCCGCGAAGCGCTCCATCCGCGACTTGCGGCGCAGCTTCTGCCGCAGCAGATAGGCGGCTGCCGCCAGCCCGCCGACGGCCAGTCCGCTGAGCGTCATCGTGGTGGCGGTCCAGCGACTCTCCGGCTCGTGGTACTCGTCCGGATACATCGGCGTGATGCGTGGATCGGTCGGGGCCGTCGCGGCGTGTGGAATGGTTGTCGCGCGTGGCCGGGCGGCGTCGGCGGTCGAGCTTGAGACGTCCGAGGCCGAGGTCGCCGAGCCGACTGAAGACGCGGTCGGCCCCACGCCTGCCATGGTCGCGCCCACAGTGGTCGCGCCCACAGTGGTCGCGCCCACAGTGGTCGCGCCCACAGTGGTCGCGCCCACGGATGGCCTCGTCGGGTCGGCGGATGACGTCGTCGGGACGGTGGACGGTGTGGCCGGCGTCGACAGGGGCGATGACGTGCTCGTGTGGGCTGGCGTCGTGCTCGTGGTGCGTGGCGGCTCGACGAAGTGGGGGACGTCGTCGTTCGCCGAGGCCTGCGCGTCAAGCATCTGGGACAGGAAGACATCGTTGCCTTCCGTCCGCGCGATCAACGCAAACGGCACCTCGAAGGCGTTGAAGCCGGCCGGCCGCCCGTCGATCACCAGCATCTCACGGGCGGTGTCCACGTCCGTGACGTTGCCGATGGCCCGCTCGACGACGTCGTGCACGGACCAGCCTTTCTCGATCTGCCGGACGCTGGCGCGGGCGTTGCTCGTCCCGCGCCCCGTCGACGTTCGCTGATTCTGCGGTGGCATCTGTGAACCTCCAACAGCGCTCGAATCCCCTCATGCGCGCGTGCGGTCCTCGGGTTCGAGGGGTTCGAGCGGGGATGCTGGAGAGGTGCGGTTGCAGGGTTCATGCCGAGGGACGATTTTCGGCGGGGCCGGGTGCATCTGCCGAGCTTGTGCGCTCCGGCCCGGCCGCCGGACAGCACAAAGCCCGGGAGGGACAGCCCCCGGGCCTTGTGTCGATGTCTTGAGAATCTGGGTGCCAGGCCGGCGGTGGCCGGCCCGGCGGATCTAGTCGTCCGGATCGTTCTCCGGTTGGTTCGACAGATCCTCGCTGATGTCGCCGCCCTCGTCGACGTAGCTGTCTTCGTACATGTCCATCCTCCCCCAGAAGTGTTGTCATGCGTTTCGGTCAGTGTCAGTGGCGGAAAGCTCGCCCTGCGCGGGCTGGCGTCCTCGCCACATCGACACTGTACCACCCCCTGAAGCGCCGCTCTGTCAGCATCCGAACGGCCCGGATGTCGGGGCTGACACACCCGACAGGCCTGCTGGCGGCCTAGTCGTCCGGATCGTTGATCGACTGGTTGGAGAGCTGATCGCCGTCGAGGTCGGTCTCAGGCTCGAGGGTGATGAAGGTGTCGTCGTGCAGTTCGCGGGTCATCGTGTTGCTCCGTGCTTTCGTCTGTGCGGCTCGGGCGCGATGCCCTGACCGTTCACTTGTTGGTCTCGCCGGTGGTCTCCGCCGCTACTCCGACGCCGTCGCCTGATCGGGACGACGGCGCTCGGGTGGCGAGGACGCTGGCGCCGTTTCTCGGTGGTGTGCGCGCACCTACTCTGACTACGGCCGGCGGTTCTGGGCCGGTCGTCATTTTCGGCGGGCGCTGGCCGAACTGTCGGCAGGATGACATCTGGCCACGGGGCAGAACGCAAACGGCGCTCGCCTCGTCAGGCTTGACGAATGGCGAGCGCCGAGAGGCTGGTGGCACGCCCGGAGGGATTCGAACCCCCGACCCCGTGGTCCGAAGCCACGTGCTCTAGTCCACTGAGCTACGGGCGCGTGAGCAGTACACCGAGTGGGAGCAGCAATGGCTGCTTGGGGTGAGCGAAGGGATTCGAACCCTCGATCTCCAGGGCCACAACCTGGCGCGTTAACCGCTACGCTACGCCCACCATGAGCCGGCACCGTGTTTCCACGGCTCCGATGCCCTGCAAGTGTAGCCGCCGGCTGGCGTCGGCGGCAACATCGTGGCCGACGCGGACAGGGCGATCGCATGTTGATGTCGTCGTGCCGCCGCGTCGGGGCTTGAAAGCCCCGCCTACACGCATGCAGTCGCTGCGCGACGCGCCAGTCGCACCAGTGCCTGCCGTTCCCGGCGTCCGTCGCGCAGCGACGGTGTGACTGTAGGCGGGGACTTCAGTCCCCGACCGCCCGTTCCATGATGCTCCGGGGACACCAATGAACAGGCAATCGCCCTGCCGACGCGGAGGTCAGCCGGAGACGGTCAGTCGCGCAGGTCTGGCGGCCAGGGGTGCGCCCCGAGGACGCGCGGCATCGGCCGCTCGAACGCCAGTCCGGGCACGTCATCCTCGTCGTCAAGGTCATCGTCATCGTCCTCGGGCGCCATCGGCTCGCCGCCCGGTTCGAGCAGCATTTTGCCGATGATCCGCTCGACGATGGGATGGTCGCGCCGCAACCGCGTGGTGGTCAGCGTCTTGCCGCGCGAGCTGGTCTCAAGCTGCTTGTAGAGGATGCCCTGCCGGATGAACTCGAGGATCTTGCCGTCGATCTGCTCGCTCGGGAGGAGGCCAACCTCCAGCCGCTGCTTGAGCCACGCGATGAGGTTGCCCTGCGTAGGCAGGAAGCCGCCGTACAGGCTGCGCTCGTACTCCTCGATCCGCGCGATCAGCGCAGCGTCAACCTCCGGCGAGGAGACGACTTCGGAGACTTCGAGCGGGTCTTCCTCGCCGGCCGCGATGACGAGGTCGCGGCTGGTCGTCTCGGGCACACCGCAGATGACGACCCGCTTGCCAAGTCGATTCCGCAGCATCGCCACGACGCGGATAAAGTCGCCATCGCCGGTGAAGAAGAGAAACGTGTCGATGTTCGGGCGGCCGAGGGCGGTATCGACAATGTCGATGACCATGTGCAAGTCCGCGATGCTGCGGATGCGCTCGGTGCCGTCTCGGTCGCGATAGCGCTTGACCGGGTAGTGCTCGGCCTCGAAGCCTGCGACGTTGAGCCGCTGACGAAGCTGGGGCGGATGCTGCTCGTAGTCAGCGTAGGCCCGCGCAATGCCGATCAGCCCATACGCCCGCGCCTTATCGCGCCATGCGAGAGGATCCGGCTCCTGATGCCACCGGTTAAGCATCGAATAGCGGATGTTCTCCAGGTCGACAAATGCGGCGACTTCGTTCATAGCCTGCCCTCATCAGCGTTACGGCTGGAATTGTAGCAGCCGGTGCTTTCGCCCGGTCTGAATGCTTTGCGTGCGGTGATGCGCGACGTGCTAGTCAGCGAGGCGCCGGAGTCGTTCCTCTTGACGCAAAATGAGCGTGCGGCCATCGATATCGATCCAGCCGAGACGACGGAAACGTTGCAGCAGTTGATTGACTGTGGGCCGGGAGCCGCCAACCATCGACGCCAGCTCGGACTGGGTGAGGCGCAGGGTGACCCGCACCGCGCCGTCTGGCAGCTGCTGGCCGTAGGTACGTCCGAGGTCAACCAGCGTCTTGGCGAGCCGCGCGGGCAGGGTCAGGAAGGTGGCATCGCCAAGCTGTGCATCGGCCTGGCGCAGTCGCCGCGCCAGCACCCGCAGGCAGAAGACCGCCGCTTCTGGCCGCGCCCGGAGATACGAGAGGAAGTCGCCACGGTGCAGCACCAGCAGATCGGTCGGCTCGCCGGCGACGGCGGTGGCTGAGCGCGGCTCCTGGTCGATGGCGGCCAGCTCACCGAAGAACTCGCCCGGCTCGAAGCGGGCGATGGTCAGCTCCTGGCCGTCCTCCGAGCGGAGGAAGAGGCGCACCGCCCCCCGTGCGACCAGATACAGCCCCTCGCCGATGTCATGCTGGTGAAAGATTGCCTCGCCGCTGCTGTAGTGGCGCAGCCGAATGCGCGCCGCGATCTCGCCGAAGTACGGCTCCGGCACGGTGGCGAACAGGGGGACGTCACGGAGCGCGCGAGCGACCCGTTCCGGCTCGTTCGTTCTTGAGAGGTGCTGGCTCGTCACCCGTAGCGCTCCTCGAGCTTCGCCGCGAGATGCGACAAGCGTACCAACGGATGGCACAGTACAAACGTTGCAGCGTGAACGGTTTCGGCAGTCAGTGTGGACGATGCTGCCCTCATGGTACGCCACCCCAGCCTTCGGCGGTCGGATCTCGGGCCATCAGCTCGGCCATCGCGGCGCGCGGGTCGCGTCCCTCGAACAACACGGCGTTTGCCTGCTCGACAATCGGCATGCTGACGCCGTAGCGCCGGGCCAGGGCCAGGGCCGCCCGGGTGGCCGGAACACCCTCCACCACCTGGGCTGATTGCGCCAGTACGGCCTCAAGCGGCATCCCCTTCCCGATCGACTCCCCGGCGCGGCGGTTGCGGCTGTGGCGGCTCGTGCAGGTGGCGACGAGGTCGCCCACCCCGGCCAGGCCGGCCACGGTCTCCGCTCGCCCGCCCGCCGCCACGACCAGCCGCCCGATCTCGGCGAGGCTCCGCGTCATCAGGGCCGCGCGGCCGTTGTCGCCGCCGCCCAGCCCGTCCCCGACGCCGGTCGCCAGCGCCACGACATTCTTGAGCGCGCCGCACAGCTCCACCCCGACGACGTCGGTGTTGGTGTAGATGCGGAATGCCTGGCTGGTCAAGATGGCCTGGAGCGACTCGGCAGCCGCACGGTCGGCGCACGCGACAACGGCGGCCGTCGGGATGCCGCGCCCGACCTCCTCGGCGTGGGTGGGGCCGGAGAGCGCGGCGACCCGGCCACGGTGGGCCGGCCGCAGCTCGCTCTCGACCACCTGGGAGAGTCGCAGCAGGCTGTCCCGCTCCAGCCCCTTCGTACCGTGGACGACCTGGGCGGCGTCTGGCAGCAGCGGCCCGAGCCGATGTGCAAGCTCCCGCAGCCCGGCCGAGATCGGGACCAGCACGGCGGCGTCGCAGCCCGCCACCGCCTCAGCCAGGTCGGCGGTCGGCAAAATGCCGTCCGGCAGCGGCACGCCCGGGAGATACGTCTCGTTCAGGCGGCTGGAAGCCAGCAGCGCGGCCTGCTCCGGCCGACGCGCCCAGAGGCTGACCCGGTGTCCGTTGCGCGCCAGCACGATGGCGAGCGCCGTGCCCCACCCGCCGGCGTTGAGGACTGCTACCGTCGCCACCTGCTCCACCCTCCGGATACCTGGCCCGTGCCCAGCATACGCGCATCGTTATACGCGCATCGTTCCGAAGCCGAGACGCCACCGGGGTGCGCCCGCCCCCATCGTTATAATGGCGGACGGTCGGGGGGAGCGGGATCAATCCGGCCGGTTGGCTCCGTCAGGGGCGGCCGGCGGAACGCGAGGGGACCTGGATATGTCCGTGGACGGCGTGGCGCTCCAGATGGTCATCGGAGCCGTCGTCGGTTACCTCCTGGGAATGATCCCAACAGGCGCCATCGTGGGGCGGTGCCTCGGCGTCGATCTGACAAAGGTTGGCAGCAAGCGTATCGGCATGACCAACGCTCTGCGGACGTTGGGCATCCGTTGGGCGATTGTCGTGCTCCTCGGCGATATTCTCAAGGGCACGCTGGCGGTCTTGATTGTCGGGTGGGTGGTCGGCGGCCGTCCCTGGGGAGATGTGAGCTGGGCACAGGTCATGGCGGCAGCATTCGCCGTCCTCGGACACACGTTCTCGCCGCTGCTCGGCTTCAAGGGCGGGCGCGGCATCGTGACGGGCGGCGGCGGGCTGCTGGTGCTCTCACCTGAGGCGTTCGCCATCGCTCTCGTCTGCGGCGTTGCGATGGTCGTCCTGACGCGCTACATGTCGCTTGGCTCGCTGGTTGGCACGGCTGTCTCGGGTGCAACCGTGATCGTCCAGGCCCTGTTCTTCGACGGACCCACGCCGTACCTGCTCTACGGCACGGCGCTGCCGGCCTTTCTCTTCTGGGCGCACCGCGACAACATCCAGCGGCTGCTGAGCGGCACCGAGCGCAAGCTCTCGCGCGGCAGCCGCGACAAGCTGCCGACGTAGACGAAGGCGACACGCCCACGGCCTGGCCCTGTCGCTCCGCGCGCTGGCCCCGGTACCGGAGCGACTTCCCGCTCCCGCCCAGGGATCCGGGCTGCGCGTGAGGGACTCCCGGAGCGCTACTCCGGGATCTTCTTCAGGAGCGACGCCATCTCGATGGCTGCGACGGCAGCCTCATAGCCGTTGTTGCCGGCCTTGAGGCCTGAGCGGTTGAGCGCCTGCTCCACCGTGTCCGTCGTCAGGACGCCGAAGATCGTCGGGACGCCCGTATCCAGCCCGACGCGCGCGACGCCCGACGTGACCGATCCGGCGACGTGGTCGTAGTGGTCCGTCTCGCCACGGATCACCGCGCCGATGCAGATCACCGCGTCGTAGCGGCCGGTCTGCGCCAGCCGCTTCGCCACCAGCGGGATCTCGAACGATCCGGGAACATGGGCGATCTCGATGTCGTTGTCGGCCACGCCATGCCGGCGCAGCGCCTCTTCAGCGCCGGCCAGCAGGTAGTTCGTGACAATCGAGTTGAACCGCGCGACGACCACCGCGATCTTCAGGCCGTGTCCGTCGAGGTCGCCTTCCAGCGTCTGCGCCATCCTCACTCCTCAACCGAGACGGGCTGGCGCCGGCTGTCGCCCTCCGCCCCGGGCGCAACGTCGAGATCGAGCAAGTGCCCCATCTTCGTCTGCTTGGTCTCCAGGTAGCGTCGGTTCACATCGTTCGGGCTGGTGACCACCGGCACCCGCTCCGCCACCTCCAGGCCGAAGCCCTGGATGCCGGCCCGTTTGCTCGGGTTGTTGGTCAGCAGGCGGATCCGCCGCAGCCCCAGATCGACGAGGATCTGCGCGCCGATGCCGTAATCGCGCGGGTCCGGCGGGAACCCCAGGTGGAGGTTCGCCTCGACGGTGTCCAGGCCTTCGTCTTCCTGGAGGCGGTAGGCGCGCAGCTTGTTGACGATGCCGATGCCGCGCCCTTCGTGGTGCCGCATGTACACGACGACGCCCCGGCCTTCCTCGCCGATCATCTGGAGCGAGCGCTTCAACTGATCGCCGCAGTCACAGCGCTGCGAGCCGAACACGTCGCCCGTCAGGCACTCGGAGTGCATCCGCACGAGCGGAGGCGGGTCGCCGGTCAGGTCGCCTTTGACGAGCGCCAGGTGATGCTGGCTGGTCACCACCGACTCGAAGGCGATGCAGCTGAACGTCCCGAACTCGGTGGGCACCTCGGCGTCGGCCACACGATGGACGAGGTTCTCGGTGCGGCGGCGGTACTCCACCAGCTGCGCCACCGTGAACATCTTGATCCTGTGTTCCTTCGCGAACTGGATCAGGTCCGGCAGGCGGGCCATCGTGCCGTCGGCGTTCATGACCTCGCAGATCACGGCGGCGGGGTACAGGCCAGCCAGCTTCGAGAGGTCAACCGAGGCCTCGGTGTGGCCCGCACGGCGCAAGACGCCACCTTCGGTGTACCGCAGCGGGAACAGGTGGCCCGGCCGCACGATATCGTTGGCGGTGGATCTCGCGTCGATCAGCGCCTGGACCGTCAGATACCGGTCGTAGGCCGAGATGCCCGTCGAGACGCCCTTGCGCGCGTCCACCGAGACGGTGAAGGCCGTCTCCATGCTGACACTGTTCCGGGCGACCATCAGCGGGATCTCAAGCTGGTCGAGCCGCTCCTGGAGCATCGGCATGCAGACGAGGCCGCGCCCGTGGAACGCCATGAAGTTGATGACTTCCGGCGTGGCGAACTGCGCCGCGATGGCGATGTCGCCCTCGTTCTCACGGTCCTCGTCGTCCACGATCAGGACCATCCGGCCCCGCCGAAACTCCTCAATCGCTTCGGGGACCGAGCAGAAGGACGCGTCGTGCTGCGACCCGTTCATGATAGGTCCGCCGGCCTCATGACCGGGATCCGTCGCGCTCAACTCGACCCTCCAACAGGCTCTCGACGTACTTGGCGAAGACGTCGACTTCAAGATTGACGGTACTGCCGACGCCCTTGCTCGGCAGCGTGATCTTGCTCTGGGTGTAGGCGACGAGCGCGATGCCGAATCGACCGTCCACTTTGTCGGTGATGGTCAGGCTCACGCCGTCTAGACAAATGTACCCCTTCTTTACGATGTACGGCATCAACTCGTCGGGCGCGGTGAACCAGACGCGCAGCGAGTCGCCGTCTGGTTGCATCTCGACGACTTGTCCAACGCCGTCGACATGACCCTGGACGTAGTGCCCACCGAGCCGCCCGCCGACCAGCAGCGAGCGCTCCAGGTTGACGCGGTCGCCGACCTTCCGCTCGCCAAGGTTGGTCTTGATGAGCGTCTCGGGTGACAGCCCGATCCAGAAGCCTTCGGGGTCGAGGTCGATGATGGTGAGGCAAGTGCCGTCCACGCAGACGCTGTCGCCAAGGGCGAGGCCCTGGCGCGCCTCAACGCTGGCAACCGACAGGCGCGTACCGTCGGGCGACTGGACCAGCTCGCGCACAGTGCCCATCTCTTCGACAAGGCCGGTAAACATCGATCAGGCTCCCATTCGTCGCGCCCGGGGACGGGCGCAGGCCGCGGCGGAGGGTAGAAGGGGGGCGCAACGCGGCGCGACCGACGGGGCGCTCACGAAGCAGCACCGTTGACCAGCGGCGATCCACTGGAATGGGGATAGCCGGTCACCATGACGGTGTCGCCGAGCCGCTCCGTCGAGACCGCCAGGAGCGCGCCCCGGTCCGAGCACGTGCCGGCGAGCGCAGCAGGCTGGCCGGCCGACGCGATCGGCACGTCGGCCTGTGCCAACGACCCGGCCGCCCGGCGGCCGAAGGCCGGCGTCAGAAACACGATCAGGCGGTCGAGCAGCCCGTGCTCCAGGAGGCTGTCAAGCTCGGCCGGCGCGGCCTCGACGTTCAGGCTGATGACGCCGTCCGCGGCTACGCCAGCAAGGTCAGGATCGCCAGCCAGGAGCGTGAGCGGATCGGTGGAGGTGCGCGCTGCCTGCTGCCGAATCGTTGCAAGCTCGCTGAACGCTGCCGCGCCGAGGGTGGCCTCGTCGAGTGGCTGCGACGTGCCGTCCAGCGCCAGCGCGTAGATACCGGTCACCAGCGGCCGGCCGTGCTGGAGCCAGGTCAGGTACGCTTCGTTCAGGCGGCGGGCGTCCTGTTCGTGCGCCCCGACCTGGACGCTGATGCCGGCCCGTTCGAGCACAGCGTTGCCGCCGCCGTCAACCCAGGGGCTTGGATCGAGCATCGCGACGTGCGCCCGCGCGATGCCGGCCTCGACCAGCGCGTCCGCGCAGGGGGGCGTCCTGCCGTAGTGGGCGCACGGCTCCAGGGTCACGTAGAGCGTGCTGCCGGCGGCGCGCGGCCCAGCGGCACGCAACGCGACGATCTCGGCATGGGCCTGGCCGGCTGGCTGCGTGGCCCCTTCGCCAACGACCTCACCGTCGCGGACGAGCACCGCCCCAACGGCCGGGTTGGGACTGCACCGACCGAGCGCGCGGGAGGCTAGCTGAAGCGCCCGCGCCATGTACTCCATGCTGTTGCCGCCCAGTGTTTCGAGAACCCTCAGGCGCCGTCGACTGGCGTTTGATCCTGGCCTCGAAGCAGATGCTAGCACCCGCTCCAGGGCCATCACAATGCGGCCGGGTACGGTCCATTCCGGCGAACATGGGCGGCAGCGTCGGGATCTGGCCTCGTGCTACAATCGGCCCGATGATCGCTGCCGTTGTCCTGATCACTACCGAGCGCGGACGCATCGCCGAGACGGCCGAAGCCCTCCTGCAACTGCCAGAGGTGTCAGAGGTCTACTCGGTGGCCGGCGCGTACGATCTCGTCGCGATAGTTCGCGTGCGTGAGTACGAGCAGATGGCCGAGGTTGTCCCGACACGGCTTGCGGGGCTGTCTACGATCACCAGTACTACCACGCTGATGGCCTTCCAGTGCTATTCCCGGCGTGACCTGGAGCGCATGTGGGGTATCGGCCTCGACGACGAGTCGACGCTGGGCGAGACGGCCAGCGAGGGCTAACGCTCCCGCTCATCCTGCTGGCCAGTCTGTTCCTCGTTCTGATCGTCGCCGGCGGCGCCTGGTGGACGGGTGCTGCTGCCTACTCCTGGTGGTGGTTGACGAACGTGACCCCGCCGACGGTCGTGCTGGAAGGGCCAACCGGGCCGGTTCGGGCAACCGTCCCCGTGCGGGTGCGCATCGAGCCGGCCGGCCGGGCTGTGCCCGTTGAGGTCCGCGTCAACGACCGCGCCCTGCCGGTACCGGACGGCGAGCAACTGGTGGTCGACACGACCGCGCTGCCCGACGGTCAGCAGCAGCTCGTGATGGTGGCCGAAGACCGCTCCTGGCGCAAGAACCGCACGACGGCCTCGGTGTCGTTGCAGACGGACAACACGCCGCCCGCGCTCACCGTCGATTCGCAGCCCCGCCAGGTGCTCCAGGGCCACACCTGGCTCGTACGCATCCGCACCAACGAGCCGGCCTCTGTCGATGCCCACCTCGGGGAGCATGAGCTGCCGATCCAGGTCGGCAACGGCTTCGGCTGGTCCATCGTCGGGTTCTCGCCGACCGCCGACACGACGACGGTTCCGGTCCGCATCGACGGGCGCGACCAGGCCGGCAACGAGACGCACGTCTCTGAGCCGGTCCAGGTGGCTGCCGAGCAGTTCCCGCGTGAGAACGTCGACGTACCGGCCTCGCTGGCCGAGCTGCTGGGCGGTGAGGTCCGCGCCGAGGAGGACCGCCGCCTCGCCGAGTATTACAAGCCCGTCAGCCCGGAGAAGCTCTGGGAGGGCCGTTTCCTGATCCCCGTCGCCGGCCCGATCATCACCGAGTTTGCCACGATCCGCTCGTTCAACGGCGGGCCGGTGGTGGGGCCGCACCAGGGGGCGGACATCGGCGCGCCGACAGGGCGGCCAGTCGTGGCGCCAGCCAGAGGCCGCGTCTACAAGGTCGAGCAGGTTCGGCTGCGCGGCAACATGGTCATCCTCGATCACGGCCTGGGGGTCTACACGACCTACGCCCACCTCTCCGCTGTCGATGTGAAGGTAGGGGACATGGTCCAGCGGGGACAGGCGTTCGGGAAGGTCGGGAGCACCGGCCTCTCGACGGGGCCGCACCTGCACTGGGAGCTGTGGGTTGGCGGCGCGAACGTCAACCCACTGGAATGGACCGAGCGCGACATCCCGTAGCGACGCACAGCAGCGAGGCAGCCGAGTTGAGGTCGGCTGCCTCGCTGCGGATTGTCACGCGTGGGCGGTCTACTGCAGCTTGCCGCGGGTGATGGCGCCGGCGACGACTCTGAAGAGCTGTGGCAACGACTCCCCCTCAGATTTTGCGATGGGGAAGTAGTGGTCGCAGGTGCCAGGGCTGGACGAGGCGATGGAGTTCAGGATCTCATCCACCCCTGGGCTCACCGAGTTTGAGGCGTACGAGAAGGTGTTCAGGCCCGGCGCCGGCAGCAGTGCTCCGGTTGCGCCCGGGCACGGGTGAGTGTTCGCTGCGACCGTACCAGTGGCAGCCGCCCGGCTGCGGCACCAGCTCGTCTGACCGGCGGACGTGCTGTACGGGGTGCAGAAGAACCCGACCACGAAGATCTCGACATTATCCTCAGGGGTTGCAATGTTTCCATCTGGTCCGGCCTTCAGCGCGTTCGCCTTGGCGATGGCATCGGCGTCCCAGGTGGTCACGTTGAGCGTACTCGGGATGTCCACGCCCGATGAGACGTTGAAGGGGCTCTGGCTGAAGCCGTCCGTCATGATGACCAGCACCTTACGGGCGAGGCCTGCGCCGCCATTGCCGTTCCGGCCGCCGTTGGCATCGCTCCAGGCGTAGTACGTGCCGTTGCTGACCACGTCGATAGCCGCCGGCAGGCGCGTTCCTGTTGCGCCGCTCCAGTTGTAACTGGTGCTGTTGTTGTTCTGGAGCCCGGTCGCGGCGACGGGCGTCCCCGCGATGACCGGTACCTGCGAGATCGGATAGGCCCACGACTGCAGCGGGCAGGCGTAGCCCGACATGCCGGTCGGGCACGTCCCTGCGCCAGAGTTGTCGGCGATCTTGTTCAGCGTCGCGACGTTCTGGGTCAGGTTGGTGACGACGGTCGAATCGTCGGTGCAGGGAGCGACGTACTCGCTGCGGGTGTTGAACGCGCCGGTGTTTGGCGGGCCGATGCCGAAGTCGATGTTGGTATCGCCGTCTGCGCCGAAGTTGACGTCGGGAAGCGGCGTTGGGGTGGACGTCGGCGCAGGGGTCGGGGTCCGGGTCGGCGTGGCCGTGGAACCGGGCCGAGGTGTCGGCGTGCGGGTTGCGCCGGGGTTGGGCGTCGGTGTGCGGGTCGGGGTGGGGGTCAGCGTTGGCGTCAGCGTCGGCGCGACGCCGCGTCGCCAGGAGCATTTGACGCCGGCCCACCGTGCAATGCCAAGCTGGGTGCTGCGCGGGTTGGTGGCATCGATCTTCATCTGGCTGATGAACGCCTTCGTCGCGGCCTGGAGGTTGGTCAGGTCCGAGCCGCCCATGTCCATCGACTTGCTGAGGTCGAGGCTCAGCATCACGTCGATCATGTTGCCGGCGGCTGCGGCCGTCGCCCCCTGCCTCAGCGTGGTGGACTGAATCCCGATGACGCGCCAGAAGTAGGTGCTCTTCACGACGACGGCGTTGATGCGGAGGGTGTCGTTGTGGCCGCCCGCCTCCGACGCCGAGAACTCGTAGTCGAACGTGGCGCCATTCTGACCGCTGGTGTAGCCGTTGAGTGTCAGGTAGGCTGCCGCCGCAGCCTCGCCATCGGCATTCCGCAGCGTCGCGGTGCTGCCAGACGATGTGACGAGCGCGCGCGCGCCAGCGAGGGCGGCCGCGTCCAGCGCGTGCTGGAGCTTCGAGCTTTCGACTACGGCCAGGCTGAAGTCAACGCCGGCGCCTGCCAGCCCCATCAACGACGCCAGCAGCAGCGCCATGTACACGGCGACCTGCCCTGGCCCGCGTCGTACCGACCAGACGGCCCAGGGATGTCGCCAACGCGAGACGTGATCGATCAGTCGCTTTCGCATGTCAAGTTGGCTCCACCTGCATGACGATGGTGTAGTTCGGCAGCGACGTAGGCATCCGGATGACCATGCTGCCAAACCCAAAGCTGGTCGGCAGGAACATGTGCGACGCGATGTTGTACGAAGAGGTGACGGACAACTGCGTTCCGCCAGTGCGGCCCGAGCACTTTCCACTGGTGAGCGCCGTACACGTGGGTGAGACTGTCATCGTGAGGGCAGCGGCGTTGAGGGCAGCGGGAAGGCGACCTTGCACCGTGGCAAGGTTGGTCGAATCGATGACGTGCGGATGGACGGCGATCCATCGAGCGGCGTCGCGCGTGGTATTGATCACGTTGATGTAGGCGATAAACACGACCGCGAACTGCACGCAAGCCAGCCCGAAGAAGGCGATCAACGGCAGGAACACCGCCATCTCGACGAGGGACTGGCCACGCTGTGCACGTCGGCACAGCCGCCAGCGGCGACCGAAGCTGAAGTGTGAGCGGAGTGAATGTCGTCGGATCATTCGAGCAGCACCGTGTAGGCGATGGCCGGCATCGTGCTGGGAAGCCGGAACTGGAGTGGGGCGACTCCTATAGTTGTCGGCAGAAACATCACATGCGATAGGTTCGCGGTCACCGACACGGTGACCGCGTCGCCGCTGGAGCGTGACGCGCATTTCCCGCCGGTCAGCGACGCGCACGAGGGGCTGACCGTCACCGACGTGATGCCGCCGTTGCTCACCCCTGGCAGATTCGCCGCGAACGCCGTGGCCTGGGTTGAAACGGCGGAATCGATCGTGTCGATCCGGACGGCGAGCCAGCGCGATGTCTGCCGGGCTACGTGTGCTGCACTGATCGCCTGTGCAACAACCATCGACAACTGGAGCACCACGACAACCGTGACCACCGACAGCAGCGTGGTGATCGCCGTCTCGACGAGGGCCTGCCCGGAGCGGTGCGAGCGCAGGTGGGGGCGCCCGATCCGGGCAACCAGCCCCCGGATCTGAAGTCCCGCCCAACCCCTCGCAGCCGCCTGCACCCGTTGCCGCATATTCGCTCCGAAGAAGAGTGTCCAGTCAAGTAAACGCGAATCAGTGGTCAAGAGTGCCGATTCGGGGCTCCGTCAGATGGGGGATTGCTCGGCCACCCCACGCCGCGCCGATCCAACCCATGCCGGGCGTCCTCGCTGCGCCCCCGTGCGACCGTCGGCGCGCCCGCTGCACAGCGCCGTGCTGCCCATTCCTGCCCCCGTACCATAGCGCAAGGTCGTGGCAAATGTGCGGTCTTCTAAGTAACATGGACGCAAGAATGCGCCATGCGTACCATGCCAACCCTGGGGATCGCATGTTGATGTCGTCGTGCGGCGGCGTCGGGGCTTGAAAGCCCCGCCTACGATCCTGCAGTCGCTGCGCGACGCCCCGGTCGCACCAGTGCCTGCCGTTCCCGACGGCCGTCGCGCAGCGACGGTGTGACTGTAGGCGGGGACTTCAGTCCCCGACCGCCCGTTCCATGATGCTTCGGGGACACCAATGAACATGCAATCGCCCTGATGCTGCTACCAGT
>JADZEM010000129.1 GCA_020850535.1 Chloroflexota bacterium | reverse complement strand
TGGAGCTGCGCGTCTGCCATCTGCCACCCGGCACCAGCAAGTGGAACAAGATCGAGCATCGCCTGTTCTCGTACATCACCCAGAACTGGCGCGGCAAGCCACTGGTCAGCTACGCCGCGATCGTGAGCCTGATCGCGGCCACGACGACGCGCAGCGGCTTGACGGTCCACTGTGAACTCGATACCGACACCTACCCGACCGGACGCAAGGTCACCGATGCCGAGTTCGCCAGCATCAACCTCAAACGAGACACCTTCCACGGGCAGTGGAACTACCGCATCCGTCCACGCTCACGTCCATATGAGACGCTTATTTCGTAGCAGATCCTAAGGACGAGTTTCTGGCCGGGCTGAAAGCGCTACACACCATCGACACCATCCACCTGGCCGGGCTCGATACGTTCGAGCAGAAGATGTTGGGTCTTGTCCCCACGATCACGGTAGCCAGCATCGAAAAGCCGCTGGCTGTTTGGGCCGACACCGTCCGCCAGAGCCTGTTGGACGAGAGCTTGTCCGGCCTCGCGCGCGCATTGTCGGACATGGCCACATGGCATCAAGGGCTTGGAGCCACTGAACAGGAGGCTGTGGTGTCAGCAGCGCGCGCCTTCATCAACGAGGAAGCAAGAGAGTTGCTCGACATGAGCGGAGACGAGTTCGTCAAGTGCCTGGAGTCAGGCGACATGCCAGCGCCATCCGATGAAACTGGCAAGGCGAGGCTCACCGTGCTGGCAATTGTGGCCCCATTGGTGCGGCTCGGCGTAGCGGCCTAATCGCCGCTCGACCCGGCCATCCCGCCCTTTCGAGACGATCCGTTGAGTCAACGCGGCCAACAGGAGTAGAATTCGACCGGCGGAGGGTGCCGAATGGGTGCGTACAAGCGGTGTGACTACTGCGGCCGAACGGTCAACTGGAATGACATCCAGGAAAGGCGGACGTGGCTGGAGCTGCACTGGGACGTGCTCGACGATGGGCATCCTGAGCAAGTCTGGGACTTCTGCTCCTGGGATTGCGCCGTCAACTTCGGGCTGGCGCGCCGCAAGGGTCCGGTGGACGATCTCGTTCGCGAGCTCGGCGACCGGCTGATGGCGGCTGGCGCACCCGAGGACGACTACCTCTCAGCCCTCGAAGTCGAGCGTACACGCCGCCACCAGCGCCGCCAGAACGCTCAGCGCGACGTTCGCAACCTGCTCGAAGAGCTGGAGCGTGGCGCACGCGGTGAGCCTCGTGGGGACTTGCCGCGCGGAGACGTCCCGCCCAAGAGCTGACGCGGGCGGTCATCTTCATGCGGCGTCTCGTCGATCAGATCCATCCTGAGCTCTTTCAGCAGTTCCCCGGCTACAGCTGGGGCAAGGTGATCTGCTGGGGGCTGGACAACCGCAGGGGCCTCGAAGAGGCGACCCTGCTGCTCCGCGACGTCGAGGCGCGGGTGCGCCAGGATGAGTCGCTGGTGGATGTCGTCGCGCATCCGAAGATCGCGGCGTGGCGGCTGGCATTCAGCCAGTTTGGTGCGCGGCCCAGCAAATACCAGTCGTCGGTGGAAGCCCTGTTGCGGCGGGCGCGGCGCGGCGACGATCTCCCGCCGATCAACGCCGTGGTGGCCGTCTATAACGCTGTGTCGCTGCGGTTCCTGCTGCCGGTAGGCGGGGACGACCTGGATCTCGTGAGCGGCGGCCTGCATTTGCGCGTCGCCCGTGGCGATGAGCTGTTCCGCCCGCTCGGGGCAGACGAGGACGATCCGCCAGCGCCGAGCGAGATCATCTACGCCGACGACGCCAAGGTCTTGTGCCGACGCTGGACGTGGCGTGGCGGAGAGCCGAGCAAGATCTCGCCGGCCACGTCGAACGCCGTGCTCAACGTGCACGGCCTCCCGCCGGCCACCCTGGACGAGGTGACGCGGGCCACCGAGACGCTCGCGACGCTGGTGCGGGAGGTCTGCGGCGGCGGCTCGACGTGGTACGTCCAGCACGAGGGGCAGGCGTTCGTGCAGACAGACGTGCCCGTCAACAGCTAGCGCCTGGGATCGTCGCGGCCCGAGGGCCGCACACGCGAAAGGGCGGACCGGTCAGCCTGACTGGTCCGCCCTTCGTGTTCGTTCCTCCGACCGTCTCGGGGGAGAGGCGCGCGTGGCTAGCGGCTCCAGATGTGCGTGCAGTTCGGGTCGGTGTCGCCGTCGTTGTCGTTGGAGTTGTCGTCGCCCTCGTCGCGGTCCTTCTGGCAAGAGATGTAGAAGGCGTCGTAGGCGCTCTCATTGCGCTTCATCGCCTCGTGCACGAAGACGTAGTCGCCCACGATCAGGTCGCCGCAATAGAGCCGGTCGATCCGGTTGTGCTCGTCGCGCGGGCCCTGGAAGAGCGTCGCCTCGCCGTCGACCGTGCGGATGACGATCTCCTTGGGGTCGGTGTCGCACTTGAGCGCGACGACGAGACCCTCAAGGGCGTAGTTGTCCTCCGAGTAGGTGTTGGTCACCACGCGCGGGGAGTCGTCGTCCTCTTCCTCGTTGTCCTTGTCCGAGCGGCGCTCTTCGCGAGTGCGCTCGCGGTTCCCCTTCTCATCCTCGTCCGAGTTGCGGTTCTTGTCCTTCTTCTCGTTGTCCTTGTCCTGCTTCTTGTCGCGCAACGAGATCTGCCCGGCATCGGCATAGACCGTCGGCACGTCCGACTGCGTCCACGCTCCAGTGCCCAGCAGCGGCGACGCCGCTACGGCGATGACGACGATGGCGACGAGCGCCCGCACGAATCCCATGAAAACCACCCCAGATGACGTCTCGCGACGACGGTCGGACGTTGGCCGCCTGCCGGCGTTCTGGGTCACACGCGTCATGCTGCTCGCTGCGCTGACCCACGAGGCCGCCGCCAGTGTACCGGATCCCAGGCCGCCCGTGGCAGTCGCGCAGCCTGCTCGGCGCCGCTGTCCGGACGGCCCGTGACGCCGAGCCAGCGCCGGGGCAACCTGCCAGATTCAACGTCCGGGCGGGCTGCTGGTTGCTCGGCGGGCGCGCGTTGCGGCGACAACGGGCAGTGGACCGGTTCGAGCGGCGGCCTCGCTCGGGGCTGGGCAGTGCCGCTGTGTGCGTCGGCCGGTCTAGAATGCCGCCAGCACGCAGGGCTGCCGGGGTCGCCGCCGCGAGGCTCAGGCGCACGATCTGGTGGCACGCATGATGGCCGGTCCGCTGATGGCCGGCAGAGAGAGGGCAGCGATGGAGCTGGAAGGCCGGAGCGCCATTGTGACGGGAGCCGGGCGGGGGATCGGGCGGGCGATTGCGCTGGAGCTCGCCTCGCTCGGGGCCGACGTGGTCATCGCCGAGGTGCTGGAGCAGAATGCGCTCGGCGTCGTGGAGGAGGTCCGGGCGCTCGGGCGAAAGGCTGTCGCCGTCCAGGTGGATGTCACCTCGAAGGAAGACCTGGACACGATGGCGAACCGGACCCTCGCCGAGTTCGGCAAGATCGATATCCTGGTGAACAACGCTGGCGTCAACTGGTTCGGCTCGATCCTCGAAGTGACGGAGGAGAACTGGGACTTCGTCATGGATGTGAACGCCAAGGCGGTGTTCTTCGCCAGTCAGGCGGTCCTGCCGCACATGATGGCGGCGAAGCGCGGGAACATCGTCAGCCTCGCGTCGATGGCCGGCAAGCTCGGGAGCACCTACAGCGTGGCCTACGCGGCCAGCAAGGCGGCGGTGATCAGTATCACGCGCAGCCTCGCGCTCTCGGGCGCGCCGTACGGCATCCGGGCCAACTGCGTCTGCCCGGGGTACATCCACTCCACGGACATGTGGCGGCAGGTCGAGACCGGCGTGGCCCGCGTGCTCGGGAAGACGCCCGACGAGATCAACGCCCAGCGGCTGGCGAACATCCCGCTGGGCCGCTGGCAGACGCCGGAGGACGTGGCGACGCTGATCGGCTACCTGGCGTCTGACCGGGCCGCGTACATCACCGGCGAGGCCGTGAACGTCTCCGGCGGCCTGGTGATGCACTGACGACCCGCGGCATGGCCGAATCACGTCGGCCATGCCGCTGCCTCCCGTCAGCACGAGGCGACGGTTCCGCTGACCTACACCCAGGGGAAGGCGAGCGTCGGCTGGTTCGCGAACCGCTGCTGTCCGACCACCAGCCGCGTGCCGGCGCTCGGCCCGAGCCGCACGACGAACGTCGGTGCATCGACGGTCGCCGGCTCGGCAGCGCCCTCGACCCGGACGCTGGTGATCTGGTGCTCACCGTACGCGCCGCCCTGCACGATGACCGTCTTCGACTCCAGCGGATCGAGGTTCACCAGCTGGACGGTCACCGAGTCGGCTGACATCCGCTCGACCAGCGCCGCGACGTGCTCCGGCAGGCCGGCCCTTCGGTTGGCAGGGTCGAAGTAGCGCAGACGGGCGTGCAGCACGTGGACGTCGCGGCCGGTCGGGAGGCCGCCGAGCATCAGCTGGGTCAACGCACCGATAGTCGCCGGGTTCATGTCGTTCATGTCGTCCGACATCGAGCAGTCCGGCGAGCGGGTGTCGGACCGCATCAGCTCGACCTTGTGCCGGAGCGTGTTCAGATCCGCTTCGAGGGCGGCCTCGGCGTAGCCCTCGTCCTGGCCATTGAGGTAGCTGAGCCAGCGTGGCGTCTCGGGCAGCAGGTCGAGCGCCGAGCGGTCGAAGGTGAAGTAGTAGAGGGTGTCCGCCCCGGGCGCGAACTTCTCGGGGCGGAACTCGTACCAGCCCTCTGGACCCTGCTCGGGCAGATCGTCCAGGTCGCCGCCCTGCTGGAGCCGCTCCAGCCGGTCCAGCCGCCCGTACATGTGTGGGTAGCGCGTCTGGCCGTTCTCCTGCTTCGCGTTGCCGTTCACCACGTCCAGCATGTTGCGATAGATGCTGAGGTAGCGGCGGTCGCCGGTCAGCAGCAGGCCGTTCGCCAGCGAGAACGGGTTGCGGCGGTGGTAGGCCCGGTGGGCCAGCTGGCCGTTGCGCGGCACCTGCAGGACGGTGAAGCCCCAGCCGTAGACGCCGCCGTACCAGCCGTAGCCGGACTCGACGGTCCCATCCAGCCCGACGCTGCTCGGCATCAGGCCGCCGTTCTTCTCGGTGCGCTCGACCCAGGCGTTGAGGTAGTCCACGACCCACTCGCGGTACTTCGCCTCGCCCGTCAGCAGGTAGGAGGTGACGCCGAGGGTCGTCGCGCCGAGGTTGACGTGGTTGTCGCCGACGACATCCGTGTAGTCACGGAAGTGATCGAGCATCTCCTCGAAGGTGGTCTCGCCGTGGCCGGCGTCGAACCGCCCCTCGACCTCGATGGGGTCGCCGGCCCAGTCGAGGGCCGTCGCCTTCCGCATCAGCGGACCACGGCTGCCGTTGAAGAAGCTCGGGATGATGCGGTGCTGCTTGTCGTAGTTGCGGATGTACGGATCGTCGCCCATGAACCAGGAGGTCCAGCGGCGCATCCGGCGGATCAGCGCCTGATCCTCGGGCGTGGTGAGGCCCTGCAGAAAGATGGTTGACCAGGCCTCGCCATGGTGGAACCAGTCGAAGCAGACGTGGAACTCCTGGTAGTACATGCCGTCGCGTCCGAGGGCGACCTCCGTCGTCCTGGCCTCGGTGTACTGCCGGAAATGACCTTCAAGCCCCTGCCGGTAGAGCTTCATGATGTGGTCGGCTGCGCCGAGCGCGTGCAGGGCCGGCCAGTTGAGCAGGTTCTCCAGCGCATCATCTGGACCGTCGTCGCCGGACCAGCGCGGCACGCAGAGGAGGTAGCCGCGCTCGTCGAAGTAGCGGGCGTAGTACTCAGGAATGGCGCGACTCTGCGCGTCCAGCAACTGCCGTTCGAGCAGCGCCCAGCGCGGCGCCGGCACCGGGGTCGTGGCGTCGACGACGACGCCCCGGCTGGTCCGTGTCGTTGCGTTCACGGGTGGGGATCTCCCTGTTGGACTGTTCGGGACGAGTATGCCCCAGCGCGGTATCCTTGAGCCGTGGCACGCGGGAGGCGGCGGTGACCGAGCAGCCCGACGATACCTCGGTTGAGGTCTACGAGCTGCGCGCGCGGCTCTGGGCACGGGCGCACGCGGAGGCGGCGCGGGCCGTGGTGGCGATGCTGCTCGGCGGCCGGGTGGTGTCTGTCGAGCTGTGGAGCGGGCCACCGGTCGGCGGGCGGGTGCAGCTTGCCGAGGATGATGGTGACGCCCCGCTCTCGGATCATGGACTGGTGCGGCGGGTCGCCCTGCTGCTGGCCGGCCCGATTGCCGAGACCATCGCGTTGAGCCCGGCCGGCGCCATTGCGAACGAGCCGGCCTCGATGGCTGCCCACGTCCTGGTCGAGGGCATGCGCGATCCGTCAGCCATCGACCTGGACACCGATCTGGGGAAGGTCGCGCAGTTGCTCGCGGCTCACTTCGGGCCGGCGGGCGAAGCGCCGGCCGCTGCCGCGTCCGATCACCTGCCGCTGGGCGTTGAAGAGTGTCTGCGCGAGCACTGGGAGGGCGTGCAGATGGTGGTGGCGGCCTTGCTGCGGACGGGCCGTCTCACCGAAGACGATTTCCGAGGTCTGGTGGCGCTGGCGCTGCCGAACGCACCGACGGCGGACCTGCTCGGCGCGCTGCCGGAGCGCACGGCCGGCGGCTGACCTCCGACGAGGCGGGTCCGTCTGCACGGATGGAACGCACCGCCCCTGACCGGCGTCACTGTTCCTGATGCCGCGTGTCGGAGCGGCGTTCCCGGCCCGAGGCGCGACGACCCGGCAGCAATGGAGGCTGCGAGATCCGGTTGACGGCGCCGTACGGCAGGGTGTGGAAGCATACGTCGGCGAAAGGAGTCGCCATGCCGCCGCAGCTACTTGACCGACCGACCGACCAACCGGTGACCGAGGACCGGCCCTGGACGCGCCCGCCCGACCGCGGCGCCGCTGAGACCGCCGCGCACCTGTTGCGCCAGCGAGTGCGGTTCGCGGAGCGTCGGGCCTCCGTCTGTGCGTTGCCATTCCAGCGGCCTGCGCCGCGGCCCGAGCAGCACTGGCTCCTCGTGGCGGCGGGTCGGGCCTGGGGCCAGATGGCGCGCCGCCCGAGCCTGCTGGTGGCGGCGCTGGTCGGCGCGTTGCTCCTGCTCGTGCTGATGCTGCCGAGCCTGGTGGTGGGGGCGCGCTCGACGCGCGCGGACGCGACGCAGACGACGACCCGCACGGTGGCGCAGCCGGCCATGGCGCTGGCCGGGCCGGGCTTCGCCGCGTACGGCGGGAGCGCCAGCGAGCCGATACGCTTCGTAGTCAACCGCGCGACGAACGTGATGGCGGCGGTCCCTGGCGGCCTGCTCTACGACTGGCGGGAGGACCGGGGAGAGGCCCTGACGCGCATGACGTTTGGCGACCGTCCGGTTGAGCCGGAGGTGGACAGCATGAGCCCGACGGGCGACCGCATCGAGTCGATCCGGTACCGGGAGGTCTGGCCGGGCGTCGACCTGATCGTGCGGTCTACGGCGCTCGGCATCTCCTACGAGTTCGTGCTGGCACCGGGCGTCGATCCGTCGACGGTGGTGCTGGCCTACCCGGACACCGTCTCGCTGACAGTCGGGCCAGATGGGCGGATGCACGGCGAGAACGCGGCTGGCACCTGGACGAGCGGCTGGTTGGAATCCTGGCAGGATGGGCCGAACGGGCGCGAGCCAGTCTCGACGAGCTTCGTGCTGCTGGGTGGCGGGCGGTTCGGCTATCAGGTCGGCCCGTACGACGTGACGCGCCCTCTGACCATCGATCCGCCGGTTGACTGATCTCCGCGAGCGCGAGCGTCTCTGTCATCCTGATCGGACCGAGCTTGCGAGGGACGTGAACGGTTTCACACCATGCTGTGCGACAGCGGCGGGTGAGATCCTTCGCCTTCGCTCGCTCCTCGCTTCGCTCAGGATGACATTCGCTGTTGCGTAGTTTACAAGAATCACCTGCCCGTTCAGTTCCGGGCGAGCGCCGGGATGACCTTCTGGCCGATCAGCTCGATGGAGCGCCAGGTCGTTGGGGCGTCCATCCGCGACTCGTGGCCTTGCAGCAGCAGATGCCCGATGCCAAGCTCCTTGCGGAAGTGCTCGAAGCGCTCCACGAGGTACTCGGGGGTGCCCGCCACGATCATGTCGTGGGCGATCAGGTCGTCGTAGGTCATGTCGATCATGTTTGGCGGGCGGGTTCGCAGGGCCATCCGCTGGCCGGCCCGCGAGCGCATGCCCGTCGGCGCGAAGTACTCGACCGGCCCGCGCGTGGTCGGCCCCATCCGCCACTGGAAGTAGCGGCCGGCCTCGCGGGCCTGCTCGGTGGTGTCGGCGGCGACGGCGCACAGCAGGAACCCGAAGCTGTCCGGCGTGACCTCGCGGCCGGCCTCGGCGGCGCCCTGTCGGTAGTAGTCGAACAGCTCACGAGCGATAGCCAGCGGCACCAGGAAGGGGACATACGTGTATCCCTTCCGCCCGGCCCAGAGCGCGGTCTCCGGGCTGGCGGTGCCCGGCACCCAGATCGGCGGGTGCGGCTTCTGGATCGGCAGGCACCACGGGTTGACGTGCCGGAAGTGGTAGTGCTTCCCCTCCCAGCGGAACGGGCCGGGCTCGGTCCAGCACTTGAGGATCAGGTCGTGGGCCTCCTCGAAGCGCTCGCGGTTGTGGACGGGGTTGGCGTTCGCCCACCACGTCTCCACGCCGATGCCCCGCACGAACCCGCTGATGATCCGGCCGCCGGAGACCAGGTCGGCCATCGCGATCTGCTCGGCCACCATGACCGGGTTGTCCTGGATCGGCAGGATCGAGCCCATCAGCGCGATCTTGGCCCGCTTCGTCTGCCGGGCCAGGATCGCCGCCGACATCATGATGCTGACGTCGGAGCAGGACGGCGTGCTGTGGTGCTCGTTGATCATCAGGCCGTCGAAGCCGACCTCATCCGCCAGCACGTACTCGTCGAAGTAGCGGTTGTAGTTGCGTGAAGCAGCCTCGCGGCTGAAGTAGGTGTTCGGCATGTCGAGCCGCATCGACGGGTACTTGAGGTCTTCGCCGTCCGCGAACTCGTGGTGCGGCATCTCGGAGAACCAGTAGAGCTTCACGGTCGGCCCTCCGGTGTGCTGGCGGCGCCAGGCAGCAGAAACGGGCGTACGAGGCTGACGAACGCGTCTGGCCGCTCGATCTGCGGCGAATGGCCGCACCGCTCGATCAGGCGCAGGGTGGCGTTCGGCAGGTGGCGGGCGTACTGCTCCCCGCAGATCGGCGGTACGATCCCGTCCTCACGTCCCCAGACGACCAGCGTCTGGTTGGTCACACGGGGGAGGAAGTACGGCAGCCTCGGGTTGTGCGCGTACGGCTTCCAGATCAGGCGGGCCGACATCTCGCGGGCGCGCATCGCCAGATCCTGCTGCTCGGGCGTCGGCGGCTGCCCGAACAGCTCGTCCCACTCGGGAACCTGGGCGGGATCGTGGTAGCTCATCTCCCGAAGCTTCTCGGGCGGGTGGTAGAAGATGTCGGTGATCTCGCCGTGCTCAGGTTTGAGGCCGGCCGCGCCGACCAGCACGACGCGGTCGAAGGCGCGCGGGTTCGTCGCAGCGATCTCGGCGGCCAGCCAGCCGCCCAGCGACAGCCCGACGACGGGCACGCGCTCCAGGCCAGCTACGTCGAGAAACCAGAGGTAGAAGCGCGCCAGATCCTCGACGCTGGCCATCCAGTCCGCCGAGTCGGACAGGCCGTACCCCGGGTGGGCCGGCGCGTAGACGGTGAACTGCTCGGCGAGGGCGGCATGCCAGCGCCGCCAGCCGTTCGGGCCGCCGGCGCCGTGCAGCGCAAGCAGCGGCGGGCCGCTGCCGCCGATCAGCGTGTGGACGTTGATCCCCCCGACGGAGATCGTCTGCTCGCGTGGCGCCACTGCCACGGCCAGCCTCCTTCAGCAGTTGCCCTCACCCCGCGACCGCCGCGCGGCGCAAAAGTCGGCGTCGCCGACATCCTCGCCCGCGTGCGCCAGGGAGTGGACAGTTTTTCAGGAGCGACAGCCGGCCTTTTCAGAGCGGTACGTGCCAGAGTGCATGTCAGCCTGAACGGAACGAGCTTGCGAGTGAGGTGAAGGATCTCACCCGCCGATGCGAGAGCTCAACCTCACCGGGTGAGATCCTTCGCTTCGCTCAGGATGACATGGGAAGCTGTACGCGTTCCCGTGAATCTGCCGTCGGCCAAACTCCTGAAACTGTCCGCCCATGAACCCGCCTGCGCGGCCGGGTCGGTGGTGAGGGCCGTTCGCCTCTACGCGCTCGGCAGCGGGTTCTTCTGCTGCTCGCTCTCCGCCAGCGTCACGATGTTCAGCACGTCGCGGTTGACCACCGAGAACGGCATGTTCCCCTGGAGCACCGCCGCGATCTCGTGGCCGACGCGCTGCCGCCGCCGGATGTTGCCGATGTCCGAGACAGAGGCCGTGTGTGGGGTCAGGACGACGTTCTCCATCGCGTGCAGCGGGTTGTCCGGGAGGGTCGGCTCCTTCTCCATCACGTCGAGGCCGGCTCCCGCCATCTTGCCTTCCTGGAGCGCCCGGATCAGGTCGGCCTCGTTGTGGGTTGGGCCGCGACCGGTGTTGATGAAGTAGGCGGTCGGCTTCATCTGGCTGAACAGCTCGTAGTTGAGCATGCCCTCGGTGTGCTTGTTCAGCGGCAGATGCCCGGAGACCCAGTCGCTCCGCTTGAAGATGTCGGCGATGTCGGTGACCCGCTCGACGCCGGCCGCCGCGAAGACCGAGTCGTCCACGAACGGATCCCAGGCGATGACCTTCATGTCAAAGCCCTTCGCCTTCCTGGCGACGAGGCGCGGGATGTTGCCGAACGGGATCAGGCCGATGGTGTCGCCCACGACGCGCGGCATCGGCTTGAGGTAGTTCCGCCCCTCGCCCCAGCGGTTCTCGCGGACTGCCTTGTCCAGGTTGACGACCTTCTTGGCGCAGGCGAGGATCAGCATCATCGCGTGGACGGCGACCTCTTCCACGAAGACGTCGGGCACGTTCGTCACGACGATGCCGTGCTCGGTGGCGGCGTCGATATCGATGCGGTCCACCCCGACGCCGCCGTTAGCGATGACCTTGCACCGCTCCAGCCGCGCCAGCAGGTCTGGCCCCATCCACTGGCCGCCGGCGATCACGGCGTCGGCGTCGCGGATACTGTTCAGGTAGGCCTCGGGGCTGGAGACGTCAGCCGTCTCGATGGTGATGCCGAGCGGCTTGAGTCCCTCGTGCTCCAGTGGGTACGACGTATCGACCGCCCGGCCGAACGGCGTGGCAACGACTTTGAAGGCCATCTGTGGCCCCTCCCGCGATGGTGAGATCGGCGCTCAGCCCGGTCACGGTCGGGATGGCCGCGCCCCGACTGGGCGGCGGCCAGGGCCGAGCGAAGGCATGATAGTGCGCGGAGGGGCCGGCCGTCCGACGCGGCTGCCGGCCCCGCGAGCGCTGGAAAAGGAGAACGCGTCCCGTCTACCGACGACGGGGCTTTGAGACGTTCTCCGCGTCGAACAGGTACTCGTGCACCTTCTCTCCGTCGGCTTCCAGGTAGTCGCCCACCTGGTACTGCTTGCAGGCGTAGCGGCTGTCGCCCAGCAGCCGGATGGTGACGAGGCCGTCACGGTTGGCGATCACGATGAACGGCGGCTCGGCCTGGGTGGCGGTGGCCGGCAGGCCGGGTTCTGGACCCTCGCCGCAGTCCTTCGCCACCACGTTGCCCTCGGTGCGGTAGTCGTCGAGCCCGCTCCGATTGGTCCGCTCGTTCTGCTGCCGCTGCTCCTCGGTCGGCTTCTTCGGATCGTCCTCGGACGGCTCCTGGCGCGTACGTGGACCGATGGTGGTGGCCTGGCTGTCCGCGTTGTTGGCGGCGTTCGGATCGAATTCATTCGCGACCACCGTCACGCGGTTGACGATGCGTCCCTCTGCTGACGCGCTGACCACCAGCCGAACGGTGGCGGATGCGCCGCTTTGGAGCGCGCCCAGCGAGCAGGTCACGGTGGTCGTGCCGCTGCACGCGCCCTGGCTGGGGGTGGCCGAGACGAGCGCCACGCCAGCCGGCAGGGGGTCTGTCACCCGCACGTCGGAGGCGAGGCCTGGGCCGGCGTTCCGCACGGTGATGGTGTAGGTGATGTTGTCGCCGTAGGCTACCGCGTCGTCGCCGGCCTTGGTGACGGTGAGATCGGCCGGCGGGCTGTTGAGCTGGCCGACGATCAGGCTGGCAGTCGCCCCGTTGTTGTCCACGGTGGCGTCAGGCTGATCGCCGCGCACGCTGGCGTTGTTGGTCACGCCGCCGTCTGCCGTGGTGCGCGTGACCAGGGTGATGGTCGCCCGTGCCCCGTTCGCCAGCGATCCAATCTGACAGGTCACGGTACTCGTGCCGCTGCACGTACCCCGCGTCGGCGTAGCCGACACCAGCGTCAGACGGGACGGCAGCGGATCGGTGACGACGACGTTGGTGGCGTCGGATGGCCCGTTGTTCCTCACGACGATGGTGAACGTCACCTGATCGTTGAGGGCCACGGCGCCAAGCTCCACCTCCTTGGTAATCGCCAGATCGGCGTTGGTGGCGGGGGTCGTGCCGAGCACCACCGTGCCGGCCACCGCGCCGTTGTTGGCGTTGACCGGGTCCGGCTCCAGGCCGGCGATGGACGCGCTGTTGACCAGTGTCCCGGCCGAATCGGCCCTGACGACGACCGTCACGGTGGCGCTGGCGCCGTTGGCGAGCGACCCGATGGCACAGACCGCCTCGGGCGCGCCAGTGCACGTCCCCCGGCTCGCCGTCGCCGAGACGAGCGTCGCGCCGTTCGGGACGATGTCTCTGACGACGACCCCGCTGGCCGTCGACGGGCCGCTGTTCTGCGCCGTCAAGGTGTAGGTGATCGTCCCGCCGACCGTCGCTGTGGACGGCGTCCCGCTCTTGGTGATGCTCAGGTCGGCGCTGCCGGAGACGGTCACGCCAGCGGAGGCGCCGTTGTTCGACGGCGTCGGGTCGGCCTCGCGGGCGCTGACGCTGGCGAGATTGACCAGGCTGCCGGAGGTCGTCAGCGTGGCGACGATGCTGACCGTCGTATCGGCCCCGTTCACCAGCGACCCCAGCGGGCAGACGATGGTGGTCGTTCCCGTGCACGGGCCGCCTTGCGCCGGCGTTGCCGACACCAGCGTCGCGCCTTCCGGCAGGTTGTCGGTGACGACGACGCTGCTGGCCGGGGCCGGGCCGTTGTTCCGCGCGGTCAACGTGTAGGTGACGTTGCTGCCGACGCTGACGGCGCTCGCGGACGCGGTCTTGGTGATCGACACGTCGGCGTTCGCCGTCACGGCGACGCCAGCGGTGGCAGCGTTGTTGCCTGCGTTGGGGTCGGGGGTGTCGCTGGAGACGGTCGCCGTGTTGACCTTGGTGCCGCCGGTCGTGGCGGTCGCCACGATGGTGACGGCCGCCGTGCCGGCGTTGGCGATGCTCGGGAAGTTACAGGTGACTGTCGTGGTTCCGGCACACGAGCCGCCGACACTGGGCGTCGCAGATTGCAGTGACATCCCCTCGGGCAGCGGGTCGGTGACGTTGACGTTCGTGGCGATGCTCGGGCCGGCGTTGTTGACCGTCAGGGTGTAGGTGACCTGACTGCCGAGGATGACGGGATCGGGCGCGGCGGTCTTGGTGATGCTGAGATCGGCGGATGCCGACGCGACGATGCCGGCCGTCGCGCCGTTGTTCGTGACGAGCGGATCGAAGTCGGCGCCGGAGACGGCCGCCGAGTTGGCAATCGTCCCGCTGGCGTTCGCGGTGGTGACGAGGATGATGGTCACGGTCTCGTCAACGGCCACCATGCCGAGCGCACAGGTGATGACGGTCGTGAAAGCGCAGACCGCGGCGTTGCTCGGCGTCGCCGAGACGAAGTTCAGGCTGGCCGGCAGCGTGTCGACCACGGTGACGGCGGTGGCCTGGTCCGGGCCGGCGTTGGTGACGGACAAGACGTAGGTCACGTCCTGCCCCACCGTCACCGTGCTGGATTGCGGGGTCTTGCTGATGAGCAGATCGGCGGCCGGCGTCACCACGATGCCGTTCCCGGTCGTGCCCGTCGACACGCTGTTGTTGCTGGGGTCCGGGTCAGGCTCGTCGCCGGTTACCACCGCTGTGTTCACGATGACGCCCGACGCGATGGCGTCCACGACCAGGGTGATGGTCGCCGAGCTGTTCGCACTGAGGTTGCCGAGGGTGCAGCTGACGGCAGCCGCATGGATACAACTGCCCTGGCTCGGGGTGACCGAGCTGTACGAGACGTTCGCGGGCAAGAGGTCGAGGGCGACGACGCCGGTCGAGTCCGATGGGCCGCTGTTCGTGGCGGTGATCGTGTAGGTGATCTGCTCCCCGACGTTGACGGCGGCCGGACTGGCCGACTTGGTCACCGACAGGTCGGCCGAGCGCGTCGCAACGACCGTTGCGCTCGCGCCGTTGTTGTCATTATTGGGATCGGGCTCGGCGGCCTGGGCCGTCGCCAGGTTGACGAAGCTGCCGCTGGTCGTGGCCCGCGCGACGATGGTGACGGTCGCACTGCCGCCGTTCGCGAGCGTCCCGAGGGCGCACGTCACCGTCGTCGAGCCGGCACAGGGCGTGCCCTGGCTCGGCGCTGACGAGACCAGCGTCATGCCGACTGGTATCACGTCGGTCACGACGATGCCGGTCGCCGTGGACGGGCCGTTGTTCGTGACCGTCACCAGGAACGTGCTGTCGGATCCGACCACCAGCGCGGCCGGACTGGCGGACTTGGCGACGGTGATATCAGCCTGGGCGTTGACGGTCGTCGTCGCCGTCGCCCCGTTGTTGGCCGGGTTCGGGTCGGGCTGGCTGCCGGAGACGCGTGCCTGATTGGTGAGCACGCCGCCCTGGTCAGCCGTCGCGACCAGGGTGATCGTCGCCGAGCCGCCGTTGGCGAGCGCGCCGATCTCGCAGTTGACGGTCCCCGTGCCAATGCAGCGTCCCTGGGTGGCGCTGACCGACACGAAGCTGGCCCCGGCCGGCATCAGGTCCACGGCCTGGACGCCCGTGGCCGGCGACGGCCCGTTGTTCGTCACGACGATGGTGTAGGTGACGTTCTGGCCCGCCGAGACCGGATCGGGTGCGTCCGTCTTGGTGATGGCGAGGTCGGCCGACGCCGTGACGGTGGTGCTCTGGGTCGCGCCGTTGTTGGCCGGGTTCGGGTCGGACTCGTTGCCGCGCACGGTGGCGGCGTTGGTCAGGACGCCGGCCGAGGTCGCCGTGGCGACCAGGGTGATGGTCGCGGACCCGCCGCTGGCGAGCGAGCCAACGGTGCACGAGACGGTGGACGTGCCGCTGCAATTGCCCTGGCTCGGCGTCGCCGACACGTACGTTGCGCCGGCCGGCAGGAGATCGACGGCCTGCACGCCGGTGGCCGGTGACGGGCCGTTGTTGGTGACGACGACCGTGTAGGTGACGTTCTGGCCTGCCGAGATCGGGTCGGCGGTGTCGGTCTTGACGATGGAGAGATCGGCCGAGGCCGCGACGCCGGTGCCGCTGTTCGCGCCGTTGTTGGTCATGTCAGGATCTGGCTCGTTGGCGGTGACGGACGCGCTGTTGGTGAGCGTCCCGACCGTCGTCGTCGTGACGACGATGGTGACCGTCGCCGTGCTGCCGCTGCTGAGCGTCCCGAGGGCGCAGGTCGGCACGCCACCGGGGCTTGTGCAGCTGCCCTGGCTCGGCGTCGTCGAAACCAGCGTGACCCCGGCCGGCAGTGGGTCCGTCACGACGACGCCCGTTGCGCCGGACGGACCGGCGTTCCTGACGGTGAGCAGGTAGCTCACGTTGCCGCCGACCGGCAGCGTCTGCGGGGTGTTCGACTTGGTGACGGAGACATCGGCGGATGGCGCGAAGATGATCTGCGTCGGGTCGTTCTCGCCGGGCTGGTTCGGGTTGCCGTCGTTGTTCGGATCGGGGTCCGTGCCGTCATCGGACAGGTCGGTGGTGGGCGTGTTGCTGGGCGACGTGCCCGAGGCTGTCGCGCTGTTGCTGAACGGCCCTTGAACCGGCCCTGGGGCCACCCGCACCCGGAAACTGACCGTGGCTGTCGCGCCGACGGCCAGGGTGTTGCCCGGCGCAAGCAGCGAGGTCACGCTCGATCCGTTGTAGGCGGCGTTCGTGGTGAGGCCGCCGGTCGCGCTGAGCGAGCCAGCCACCACCGTGAAGCCGCTCGCGCCGGCGAAGGTAGTCGCCAGGTTGTCGGTGATCTGGACGTTGGTGAGCGGCGTGTTGCCGTAGTTGCGGAGCGTGAACAGGTACGGCACCGTGAACGTCCCGTCGCCGTTGTCGGCGACCGCGCCGTCCAGCTTGGCCAGGCCGATGCGCGGAACGTCGACCACCGTGTTCGTGTCGGTGGCGGTGTTGTTGCCGGGATTGGGGTCGGTGACGCCGGAGGGCGGCGTGACGGTCGCGGTGTTGGCAACCGTGCCGGAGGCGCTGCCGCTGACCGTCCCGGCGATCGTGAACGTCGCGGAGCCGCCGCTGAGCAGGCTCACGGCGGTGGCGATGTTGCCGCTCCCGCTGCCGGCCGCGCAACTCGAGCCTGCCGTGGCCGTACAGGTCCAGTTGACGTTCACGAGGGACGCCCCGAACGTGTCGGCGACGCTCGCGCCGCTCACGTCGCTCGGCCCGGCGTTCGACACGACGAGCGTGTAGCTGACGGGCGCGCCGGGCGTCGACGAGGCCGCGTTGTCGGTCTTGGTGATCGACAGGTCGGCGCGCGGCGTGAGCGTGTTCGTGTCGGTCGCGCTGTTGTTCGCGGGCGTCGGGTCGCTGACGTTGGCGGGCGCGCGGATGCTGGCGGTATTCGCCAGTGTGCCGGTCGCCCCGCCAGCGACGGTCGCCGTGGCGGTGAAGGTGGCCATGCCGTTAACGGCGAGGGTGACCTGGGTGTCGATGTTGCCGCTGCCGTTCGCCGCGCCGCAGGAGGAGCCGCCCGAGGCGACGCAGGTCCAGGTCGAATTGGTCAGCGCGGCGGGGAACGTGTCCGTGACCGTCGCGTTGGTGACGACGCTCGGTCCCAGGTTCGTCGCGACGATGGTGTAGGTGATCGGCGATCCGGGCACGGCTGAGGTGTTGCCGTCGGTCTTGATGATGTGGAGATCGGCGACCGCGTTCAGGTTGTCGGCGTCGGTCACACTGTTGTTCGACGGGTCGGGATCGCCCACGCCGGTCGGCGGCGCGATGGTCACCGTGTTGTTCAGCGCCACCGTCGTGGTCGGCGAGAGCGTGCCGGTGGCCGTGAACGTCACGGTCCCGTTGACCGGCAGGTCGACCAGCGCGCTGATGTTGCCAGTTCCCAATCCCGGTGCCGGGCAGATCGCTCCGCCGGCCCCGGTACACCGCCAGGTGACACCGGTCAGGGCCGCCGGGAAGGTGTCCGCGATGGTCGCGCCGGTGACGGCGCTCGGCCCGCTGTTCGTGCCGACGATGGTGTAGGTCACCGTGCCACCGGGCGTCGCCGTCGAAGAGTTATCGGTCTTGGTGACCGAGAGGTCCGCCTGGTTGACGACGGGAACCGACGGCACGTTGCTGTTCGCGGCGATCGGCTGGCCGAGCGTCGGCCCGACGAGGTTGACGACGGCCTGATTGGTGATGTCGGCTCCGTTGGGGGCGGATGCGTTGATGCGGACGCGGAACTTGACGGTGGTGGTCCCGCCGCTGGCTGCCAGGAAGCCGCCCTCCGCCGAGGTTGCGCCAGTGCCGAGGTTGAAGACGACCTGATTCGCGCCGCTGTCGAAGAAGGCCTGATCGTCGCCGGCGGCGTCGGTCTTGGTCCCGCTGTTCGCGCCGGCCGTGATCTGGAGTGAGCCTGGGACGTAGGTGGTGTTGGCCGGGATCGGGTCGCTCAGGACGACTTTGGTCGCGTCGTCCTGCCCGGAGTTTGTGACGACGACCGTGTATTCGAGCACGTCGCCGGGCCGGGCCGGGCCGCCGTTCAGATCGACGACGGACTTGACCGGCTCGATTCTCGGCGCGTAGAGGTCGGTCACGAACGACACGACGCCCGGCTGGTAGAACTCGCTGCCCGTGGTCAGCGAGATGGTGGCGCTCGTCGCATTGTTGGTCAGGATGCCGTTGGCGTTGACGATGCTGGCGTCATAGCCGAACTGGTTGATGTAGTTCGGGTTCTTGCTGGTGACGTTGTTCCCGAGGTTGCTGATCACGCTGGTGAAGAAGTTGTTGGATGGGTGGGTCGAGTCTGAGAGTGTGACGCCGTTGAGGCGCAGGCTGTCGCCCGTGGAGGCGCGGTCGCCCTCGTAGGCGATGATGCCCAGCTTGGTGTTGACCGGCCCGGACGGCGGGGTCAGAAAGTCGCTCACCGGGATGCTGATGTTCGGGGTCACGTTATTGACGATGGCGAAGCCGTCGTACACCGTGATGTTGCGGGTCGGCAGGTCGGGCTGGGTGTAGGCGACCACAATCGACCAGCCGCCCTGCCGGTCCTGACCGGTCCCGACCTGGATGTTGGCGACCGTGTAGGTACCGTTGCCGGCGGCCTTCACGGTGGACGTGATGTCCGCGAAGCCCTGGTAGTCGTTCCCGGCCGAAGTCTCGAAGTCGAGCTGGCTGGCGGTGATGGTCGTGTAGGCGTTGGCCGACGCTGGCGTGGCCAGGCGGACCTGATCGCGGTTGGCCGTGTCCGGTGCTGCCGCCCCCGAGTTTCCCGCGGTGGAGTCGCCGCCCCAGTACAGGCCGGCGAAGAGGATCGTGGCGCCGGCCGGCAGGCTCAGGTTCGCCCGGCTGGAGTTGAAGGTCGTGCCGTCGCTGTCCACGTCGACGTAGGTCATCGTGAAGTTGTTGTTGTTGGTGGAGGTGCCGGTGCCGTTGCGGCCGTTGGTGCAGGTTGCGCCGGGCCCGGGGCAGGTCATGACCGTGTTCGACACGAAGACGACGTCGCCCGTCGTGTTCGTCTGGTAGCGGATGTCGAAGTTGCGCGTCGCGAGGACGCTGAAGTTGCCCGGCAACGGCGTCTCTTGCCCGCCATTCGGCTCGGGACGCTCGCGCTGCGCGCTGACGGTGGGGACGGTCGGCGGCAGCATGGTGAGGAGCAGCAGCAGCGACACCAGGCCGTTCAGCAAGGATCGTCGTCGGCGACTTCGCATGACCACTCCAGGACGCCAACCAGCAGCGACCCTCGTCGCCGGATCGATCCTGAGTGACAGTCTGGAGTGGTGCGATCAGGCAGATCGGGCAGGGCGCGAAAATCCTGCTGGCCGCCCCGGCAGCCCCTTCGGTGTGCCGTACGTGCGACAGGCAGAACGGTCTGGCGTCAAGCTCGCAAGAGGCTACGGGCCGCCAATCCCAGCAGTCAACGCTCAAAGCTGCCCGTTTGGTCTATTACGGGTGGACTATGGCATCTCGCAACCATTCTGAAATGATTGAGATGCAGGAACGGCAGTCAAAAGCCGCAGATGTAACATCCCCGTTCGCGATGGCGGCGCGCGCGGCGATCCTGGGCATGGCGAAGCCGCCCGGTCGGGGCGCGAACGTCGAGTGGATACGGGGCAGGGCCCCCTGCTGACGTTGTCCTGCGACAGCAGGGGGCGCGGTTGTGCTAGCGCCGGCTGCGCGGCGGCAGCGGCGGCGGGGTCAGCCGACGGGCCTCCGTCCGCTGTGGCGTGTGCGGCGGCCGCCCCGTGAACTGGCTCAGGCAGACCTCGATGGCCCGCTGCAGCTGGATGTCCTGGCCGCGCACGTAGTCCTGCGGCCGGTTGTCGACCTCGATGTCCGGATCGGTGCCGTAGTTCTCGACGCTCCAGCCCACGTCGTCGAAGAAGAACGAGAACTCCGGCTGGGTCGTCAAGGTGCCGTCCGCGAGGCTGTGGCGTGGATAGATCCCGATGACGCCGCCCCAGGTCCGCTTGCCCACCAGCGGCCCCAGCTTCAGCAGCTTGAAGGTGTGGCTGAAGATGTCGCCGTCCGAGCCGGCCAGCTCGTTGGTGAGGGCGACCAGCGGGCCGCGCGGCGCATGGTTCGGGTAGGACTCGGGGGCGTTCCAGCGCGGGAAGTCGTAGCCGAGCCGCTTGCGGGCCAGCTTCTCCAGCAGCAGCTGTGAGACGTGCCCGCCGCCGTTGTAGCGCACGTCGATCAGCAATCCCTCGTGGTCCACTTCCACCAGATAGCCGCGGTGGAACTCCGCGAAGCCCTCCGGACCCATGTCTGGGATGTGGACATAGCCGACCTTGCCGCCCGACGCTTCGTGGACGAAGCGGCGGTTGCCCTCCACCCAGTCACGGTAGCGGGCGGCCTGCTCGCTGGGGAGCGCCTTGACGGCCACAGTGCGCGGCTCGGCGTCGCCGCGCTGGAGCGTCAGGAGGACTTCCTGCCCGGCCTGATTCACCAGCCACTCGCCGGGCGCGACGGCCCCGCCGACCGGCTGGCCGTTGATCGCCAGGACGGTGTCGCCAACCTGGACATCCAGCCCCGGGCGATTGAGCGGCGAGGTTGCGCCGGGATCCCAGGTGTCGCCCTGGACGATCCGCCCGATCTTGAACGCGCCGCTCGCCCGATCCTGGACCCAGTCCACCCCGAGGTGGCCCTGCGCGTAGGTCGGCGTGGTGCGGTACTCGCCGCCCATCTCGTAGGCGTGGGACGTGCCCAGCTCGCCCTGAACCTCCCACATCAGGTCGGACAGCTCCGAGCGGGTGGTGATGCGGTCCACCAGCGGCAGGTACCGCTGGTAGATGCTGTCCCAGTCGATGCCGGCCATGTCCTCGATCCAGAACTGCTCGCGCTGGAGCCGCCAGGCCTCGCGGAACATCTGCCGCCACTCCGCGCCGGGCCGCACCGAGACGCGGACCCGCTCCAGGTCGATCCAGCCGCTGGTGCGGCTCGGGCTGTCGTCGGCCTCCTCGGACGGCTTCTCGCCGGCCTTGAGCACCCGCAGCCGCTCGCCGGAGCGGTAGAGCAGCGTCTTCTCGTCGCGCCCGATGCCGAAGTCGGAGACGCCATCCAGGAGACGGTCAGCCTTCTGCAGCTCGAAGTCGTAGACGTCCACGACGCCCTTCGCCGACACCGATGTGTCGTACCAGGAGGGCGTGCGCGTCCCCTCGACCGGCGACGAGAGGAACAACGCCTTGCCCTTGATGCCGGCGATGCGCTCGTACTTGCCCTCCGGGACGGGGAAGGCGACCGCCCGCTGCTGGATGCCGTCCAGATCGATCTCGATGGGCGTCCGCACGGCCGGCTGGCGCTCGGCCTCGGCCTTCTCCTGGGCCTGGGCCGCCTCGCTCTCGGGCGGCTTCGGGCCGGGCACGAACGGCGACAGCACGTCCTTCCGCAGCGTGATGGCGAACGGCCGGCTGCCCATTGGGAAGTTCAGGTCGAACTGCAGCTGGTCGTAGACCGGGTTGTAGTCGCGCTGCCCGATGAAATAGAGGTACTTGCCGTCGGGGTCCCAGGCCGGCGCAGCATCGCGCAGGACCGGGCGGCTGGCCTGGGTGACCTCGCGGGTCTCGACGCGGCACAGCTTGATGGCGTAGGTCATATTGGTGACCGGCGCGTGGAAGGCCACCCAGCGGCCATCCGGCGACCATGCCGCCGCGTCGAGCCGCCCGAACGGGCTTTCGTCCAGCACAGCAGCCTGGGGCGACTCGGCCGCGAGATCGACCAGGATCAACTGGTTGCGGTGATTCCCGAGGACGATCTGGTCCGACGTGGGCGAGATCTCCAGGTTGAGCAGCCGGCCCACGTCCAGACCGTCGAGGCGGCGGGGCGGCGCGCTGCCGTCGGCCGTCAGCACGACCAGCACCTCGCGGGGGCCGTCGTCGCTGGCGGCGGCGACCAGCCGCTTGCCGTCGTTGAGCCAGGTCAGCAAGCGGTAGCGCACGCCGTCCGGCTCGCCGTGCTGGCGGACCGGGCCGTCCCAGTTGTTGAACGTGAACGCCTTGCCGCGCGTGGTGATCGCCAGCCCGGAGCCGTCGGCGTTGAGGGTGGCGTCGTGCAGGAACTTCGCCGCCGAGACGAAGCGCCGATTCCGCTGCGTCCGCGAGCTGATCAGGGTCAGGTCGAGCCGCGACGGCTCGTCCTGGGCTGGATCGAGCAGGTAGAGGTCGCCGCCCGCGTGGTAGACCAGCCGCGCGCCGTCCGTCGCGAGGTGGCGGGCGTAGAACTCCCCGTGGTCGGTGTGGCGCGCCACGTCTGAGCCGTCCGGCTTGCAGCTATAGACGTTGCCGACGCCTTCATGGTCTGCCAGGAAGAAGATGCGGTCGCCGACCCAGCACGGGCTGGCGAGGTTGCCGCCGAGGGCTACCAGCCGCCCGAACTCGCCGCTGCCGCTCGGGTCTATCCAGAGATCGCCGGCCGTCCCGCCCTTGTACCGCTTCCAGCGGGCCGGGTCCGACGTGTTGCGCCCAAGCACGATGCCGCCGCGCGGGCCGTGCGTGATGGCGCTGGCCGGGCCGTACGGCAGGACCTGGGGCAGCCCGCCGTCGACGCCGACCTCCCAGAGGCGGTACTCGCCGCGCAGCGGGTGCTCGGCGGAGCTGGCGTAGTAGATGCCGCTGCCGTCCTTGCTCCAGCCGCTGATGGTGACGCGCTGGGCGGCCTGGAAGGTCAGGCGGCGGGCCGGGCCGCCCTCGACGGGCATGACGTAGACCTCGGCGGGTCCCTCCTCGCGCCCGACGAACGCGACGAGTTTGCCGTCCGGCGACAGGCGCGGGTGGCTGGCCTCGCCGACGCCGGCCGTCAGGCGAGCCGCCGCGCCGCCCGTGGTGGAGGCGATCCAGAGGTCATCCTCGCTGGCAAAGACGACCGTGTCCCCGTGCAGCGTCGGGAACCGAGGGTAGCCGCGTTCAGGCATGGAACCTCCTGGGAA
The DNA here is from genome assembly GCA_020850535.1 of Chloroflexota bacterium. Taxonomy (NCBI): domain Bacteria; kingdom Bacillati; phylum Chloroflexota; species Chloroflexota bacterium. The sequence goes on along the minus strand of JADZEM010000129.1, from coordinate 4,162 downwards.
GTCGGACGGCAGGCGTCAGGCGCGGCCTGCCTGGATGGGTAGCCTGGCTGGATGGGTAGGACGCGGGTTGCCGATAATCGTGCCACAGGCCGGCGCAACGGCTGCGGAGTTTGCAGCAGCGTGCACCCCAGGGCGGGGAGCAGCATCGGGGCCCGATGAGGCGGTGCGAGTGACTTCGCCAAGGGCCCTCACCCCCGGCCCCCTCCGCTGCGCGGCGCGAACTTCGGCTACGCCGACGTCCCTGTGCGCGGGAGAGTTTCAACAGCGTGACAGATGGTAGGCTCACAGCAATGCGTTCAACTGGCTCTGTCATCCTGAGCTTGCGAAGGATCTCACCCGGTGATATTCAATCTTCGCGCCAGCGGGTGAGATCCTTCGTTCCGCTCGCAAGCTCGCTTCACTCAGGATGACATGAATGCTCGGGCTCAATGCTCGTCCCTGACCACCTGTTGCTTCTGAGAACCTGCTCGCCCCGAGACGCGCGCCGGTGAGTGCGCCGGGGGGTAAGGGCCTCCGAGACTGCCGCGCCGGGTGCAGCATCGGGGGGCGCACCAGCGGCGCTGATATACTTCCCGCTACGCCTGGATGAAGTGGTGCGAGTGAAGCCGTCCAGAGTGGCGCACCAGCGGCGCTGATATACTTCCCGCTACGCCGCGCTTCGGCCTGACGCGGCGCCGACCCACCGTTCACCGTCCTGGGCGTGGCAGGGGAGAGCATGGCGACCTTCAACATCTGGACCATCGGCTGCCAGATGAATACGTCGGACGCGCGCAAGCTGTCCGAGGAGCTGGAAGAGCAGGGCTTCCGCGAGACCGAGAAGGCGCGCGCGGCCGATCTGGTGGTGCTCTACTCCTGCATGGTGCGCCAGCACGCCGAGGACAAGGTCCGCAGCAAGCTCGGGGAGCTGCGGCTGCTCAAGAAGGAGCGGCCCTCCACCCGGATCGCGGTGGCGGGCTGCATCGGCGACGTCTCCGTCTGGCAGAAGAAGTTCCCGTTTGTGGACTTTTACCTGGAGCCCGGCGAGGACATGTCGATCAAGGACAAGCTGGCTGACTTGATCGAGCTGGACCAGTTCTACCGGATCGAGCCGCCGGACGCCGCCCGGATGCCCCGCATCTCCGAGGGCATCACCATGCACCAGGGCTGCAACCGCAACTGCACCTTCTGCATCGTGCCGAGCACCAGGGGCCGCGAGCGCTCCCGCACCCCCGACGACATCCTCTTCGAGGTGCGCGGGCTGGTCGAGCGGGGCACCCGCGAGGTGCTGCTGCTGAGCCAGATCGCCGAGCGGTACGGGCGCGACCTGAAGCCGCGCGTCTCGCTGGCGGACCTGCTCCAGAAGCTGAACGACGAGGCCGACGGCCTCCAGCGGATCCGGTTCCTGACCTCGTATCCTGCCGACTTCCACCCGGCCATCATCGAGGCGGTTGCGACGCTGCCGAAGGTGATGGAGGACATCAACCTGCCGCTCCAGTCCGGCGACGACGAGGTGCTCGGGCGGATGCGGCGCGGCTACACGATGGGGCTGTACCGCGATCTGGTGGGGCGGATGCGGGAGAAGATCCCGACGCTCAGCCTTGCCACCGACATCATCGTCGGGTTCCCCGGCGAGACCGAGGCCCAGTTCCAGCACACCCTCGACGCGCTGGCCGAGATCAAGTTCGACGTGGTCCACATCGCCGCCTACTCGACGCGGGCCGGCACGCCAGCGGCCATCTATGAGGATCAACTGCCGCTCGAAGAGAAGAAGCGGCGCGTCCACGAGGTCGAGCGGCTCCAGAAGGAGATCGCGACGGCCCGGAACGCCCCGCTGCTCGGGACCATCCAGGAAGTGCTGATCGAGGGCGAGTCACGGGGCAAGTGGTACGGGCGCACCCGCAACAACAAGCTGCTGCACATCGCCTCGGAGCAGAACCTGGCCGGTCAACTGATCGTGGCGAGGGTAACGCACACCAGCCCGTGGTCGTTGCAAGGCGATCTCGAGCGGATCATCCCGACGCTCGCGCAGCCGGCCATCGCCGACGACACCGACGACGATGTTGAGGCTGCTGATGCCGCCCTGGTGACGGCCGGCCCGGCCCGCTCGGGAAGCTGGCTGACCCTCCCGATGGTGTAGCCCGAAGAGGCGGGGTCAGCGGCTGCCGGGCAAACCGGAGGGTTGGCCGGTGGCAGGATCGTTCGGGCGCGCGCCTGGGAAGGCCGCCGGTGTGCCCGACGGTGTGGGGGCCGTCCGCTGGCCGGGCAGCACATCGGGCGTTCCGCTGGCAGGGTTCACGTAGGCCGGCAGCACCAGACTACCACCGCTGGGCGCGTCATGGAGGCCCGAGGTGACGTAGGTCCAGTTTGCCGTCTCACCGGCGGTCGTCGGATTCACCGTGAAGGTCACGGTTGCCGTTCCGTTTGGATCGAGGCGGCCCAGATTGCACTGGATCGTCGTACCGGGCGTGCATGTGCCCTGACTGGCACTCACCGAGACGAGCGACGTGCCTTCAGGGATCGTGTTTACGACCATGGCCTTCTCGACATCGAGTGGGCCGTCGTTCCTTGCCTGCAACGTGTAGGTCATCGGCGTGCCGACACGCGGAGCGGTCGGGCCGCCGATGGGCATGACCGAGAGGACCGACCCCCAGGCGTTTGGGCCAGCTCCCACGAACGTCGTCCAGGCGCCGCAATCATCTTCGACCACGAACGGAACCGTGGTCGCCTGCCCGGGCGTCACGCGCCGCACGGTGAACCTCGCGCTGGCCGTCTGTGCCGACCGCTGGAACGTCGTGGCGAACGCGCTGCTCTGCTCGGCGAGACCATTGGCGTCCACGACGGCATTGACGATGGGGTTGGGCGTGCCGAACCGAAGCACGCTGACCTGATTGGCTGGCGCGTCACTGGTGGCGTTGGGAATAACGTTGACATACACTGAATCAGGGCCAGCGGGCTGGACCGACAATCGGACGTTCGGTCGTGGCGAGCAGCTCCGCGCCACCACCATGTTCTGAATCGACGACGCGTTGTTGCTGACGTTCAGATCGGCTTCGAGGCTGACGACAGAGAACTGCTGCGTAATGCTGCCGACGGGGCCGAGAACAGCGGTGATGGCAACTGTGCGCGTCTGGCCTGGAGCGATGCTCTCGACATCACAGCTCAGTGTGCGATCGGCATGCGCCAGACAACTGCCACCCACGGCTGACACGAACCGCGTGCCCGTCTGGAGCGTGCCAGAAAGCTGCACCCGGGAGGCCGTGGATGACGCCTGCGCGGCGTTGGAGATGGCGACGGAGTAGGTCACCTGATCTCCAATGGCGACCGTGCCGGCTGATGCAGACGAGCTCGCCGACAGGTCTACGCTCGGTGCTGCCTGGATCGAGACCTGCGCGCCGTTGTTGTTCGGGTCTCGCTCCGGCTGATCTGCCCAGATCACGGCAGCGGTGGAAAAGGCTCCGGTGCGTGTTGGACGAGCCACGACGTTCAGGGATGGGCCGGCCCCAACGCCGAACGCGCCGAGCCAGCATTCGAGAACGAGCGACGCCGCGTTGTAGCTGCAATTTGTGCCGGTCGTGGACTGGTACGTCATGCCATCGGGAATCTTGAAGCGCACGATGGCGTTGCTGACCCCGATCATGCCGTCGTTGTAGGTCGTGACCGTATACGTTACGTCCTGGTTCAGACCCACCTGCGCCGCAGATGACGTCATACCGACGGACAGGTCTGGCGCCCAGGTGACTTTGAGATCCTGGGTCTGATCGTCGCCATTGTTCCGCCAGTACGGATCACCCTCGTCGGCGACCGCGCGCGCCTGATGGGTGATCGGGGCCATCTGGTTGGCATCAACGATGACTTCGACCGTGACCTGTTTGGACTGGTTCACGTTCAGCGTGCCGAGCGTGCAGACGACCAGCGTCGCCGGCGGACAGTTTGCGGCGGTCCCGAACACGCGCCGCAGCTTCGAACCTTGCGGAGCGCCATTGTACAGCTTGACGTTGTGGGCGACGTTCGGCCCTTCGTTCTTTACGGTGATGAGGAACGTGCCGATGGTGCCGGCTAGTACTACAACGACGTGCATTATGGTGAAGTAAGGGTGAGTGCGAGGAGATTACGCTGCCGTCTGCGGGCGTGAGATCGTGTGGCGGCGGCGTTGCGCGCCTGGGTCATGGCAAGCCACTCCAGC
>JADZEM010000128.1 GCA_020850535.1 Chloroflexota bacterium | reverse complement strand
GCCATCGCCCTGATGCTGCTACCAGTGCAATCGTATGTTGAGCGCGTCGTGCCGCCGCGTCGGGGCTTGAAAGCCCCGCCTACGATCCTGCAGTCGCTGCGCGACGCGCCAGTCGCACCAGTGCCGGCCGTTCCCTGCGTCCGTCGCGCAGCGACTGAATGCGTGTAGGCGGGGACGTCAGTCCCCGACCGCCCGTTCCCTGATGCTTCGGGGACACCAATGAACAGGCAATCGCCCTGGCTTTGGACGAACGGCTGATGTTCCGGTTGGCAGCGGAGCGCCACACGAACGCCAGCTTCAGGTAGTTGGAGAACTCCTGCTCGGCGACGGCCAGCGGATCGTGGGCGAGGATGGCATCAGCGGCCCCCTTTCTCCTTGGCCTGCGCGGCCAGCTTCGCGCGCATGTGCTCGACGGTCAGCCGCAGCCCCTCGTCGATATCGACCTCGGGAAGCCAGCCAAGCTCGTCGCGGGCGCGGTCGTTCGTCAGGTAGATGCGAAAGACCTCGCCGGGCAGGGCCGCCGCGTGCTTGCGCGCCTGGGTGTAGCCCGTCAGCTCCGCCAGCCGGTCGAAGAGGCCGTTCACCGAGACGCTGACGCCGGTGCCGACGTTGTACATGCGGCCAGCGCCCCGCGTGAGCGCCAGGACGTTGGCGCGCGCAACGTCCCCGACGTAGACGTAGTCGCGCTCCTGCTCGCCGGTGCCGTAGACGACAGGCTGCCCGCCGGCGAGCATCAGCCCGGCGAAGATCGCGATGACGCCAGCCTCGCCGCGTGGATCCTGGCGCGGCCCGTAGATGTTCGAATAGCGGAGAATAGTCGTCTCCAGCCCGAAGCTCTGCTGGTAGAGGTAGCAGTAGTGCTCGACGGCGTGCTTGTCCGCGCCGTACGGGCTGAGCGGGTTGGCCGGGTGATCCTCGTCCACCGGCAGGTAGGACGGCTCGCCGACGGATGCGCCGCCCGTCCCCGCGTAGATCAGCTTGCGGACGCCCGTCTTGCGGCACGCTTCCAGCACGTTGAGCGAGCCGAGCACGTTGATCTGGGCGTCTTGCGACGGATTCTCCATCGAGAGGCGGACGCTCGCCTGGGCCGCCTGGTGGCTCACCAGCTCGGGCCGCTCCTGCTCGAAGACCCGCACCAGCGCGTCGGCGTCGCGGATGTCGATCTCGTGCAGGCGGGCGGCCGGATTGAGGTTGGCCCGCGAGCCGGTCGTGAGATTGTCAACCACCGCCACGTCGAGCCCGGCTGCAATATACGCATCCACCACGTGCGAACCAATGAACCCTGCGCCGCCGGTCACCAGCACGCGCATCGGGCGTCCCGCGCCGCGCCCGGCCGTTCGGGCGTCCGCCCCAACATTCCCCATAAAACTCCTGTCCTTCGACCCGCCCACGCGGTGAGATCAGCGGGTATCTTAGCAACGACATGCCGACTCGCCGCCGCGCTCCGCGCTTGACGCCGCCACCCGAGCCTTCCGTATCATCGCGCCGCTCGCGCGCCGGTGGCGCTCGGCCGCCACACGACGCAGCCACTCCGAACCCGGGATTGGCGGTACTCTGCATGCCCTGGCAACTGCCGCGGCCCGCCGCCTGGGCGAGGATGGCCGTGCTGCTGGCGGCGCTGCTGCTGGCCGCGTGCGACGCCCGACCCATCGAGCGGCCCCGCGAGGGCGCGCCGCCCGGTGGTGGCGCGGTCGTGCGGCTGGAGACTGGCCCGCCGCCGACGCTGGTCGGGGCAGCCGTCCTCTCGCAGACGCTGACGCCGACCGTCGATCCTGCCACGTTGCCTTCGCCGTCCGCATCGCCGGGCGTCCTGGGCAGTCCGGTCCCCTCGCCGGGCGCCTACCCGATCATCAGCGGACTGCAGCCCGCGCCAGGCGTCGCGCTGCCGCCGGGCGACGTGGTCGTCGGCGCGCGGGTGAGCGCCAGCAGCGACCTGTCAGAGATCACCGTTTGGATCGACAACGAGCCGGTCGCGGTCGATCTGAACGGGCCACGGGTGCGCTCGCGAACGGTCAGCATTGTCCGCGGCTTCGCGCTCGGCCAGCACGAGATTCGGATCCAGGCCCGCGATGACCGGGGTCTTGTCGGCGGCTACCGCTGGCAGTTCACCGTGGGAACGAGCCGTGCGGTGACGCCAACCGCGCTGCCCGGACCGGAGACCGTCGCCCCGCCCATCGCGACGCTCTTCCCGATCCCGACGCGCCGCCCGACGATTACGCCGTTCACCGCGGCGACCCGCACGCCGTTGACGTTTCCCACACCGCCCCCGAAGCCGGCCGCCAAGCCAACCGGCGTCCCTGCAACCCCCACTCGCTGAAGGGACGCCAGACGCACGCACACCGCGGGCGACGCGCCGTCAGATGCGTGGACATCTTCTGTCGAGAAACACATCCGTTCACAGCAGCCTGCTCGTACTGTTGTCAGGGCGATTGCATGTTCATTGGTGTCCCCGAAGCATCATGGAACGGGCGGTCGGGGACTGAAGTCCCCGCCTACAGTCACGCCGTCGGGCACGGCAGGCACTGGT
>JADZEM010000127.1 GCA_020850535.1 Chloroflexota bacterium | reverse complement strand
TCGCCCTGATGCTGCTACCAGTGCAATCGTATGTTGAGCGCGTCGTGCGGCGGCGTCGGGGCTTGAAAGCCCCGCCTACGATCCTGCAGTCGCTGCGCGACGCTCCAGTCGCACCAGTGCCGGCCGTGCCCGACGGCCGTCGCGCAGCGACGGTGTGACTGTAGGCGGGGACTTCAGTCCCCGACCGCCCGTTCCATGATCCTTCGGGGACACCAATGAACATGCAATCGCCCTGACTTCCCACCCTGTCATCCCGAGCGGCGTGAGCCTCGCTTCCGCCGGGATGACGAGTGGGGCATGTTCCTCGCTGCGGTCGGGATGACGGGAGGGCACACTCATCCTGTCGGTTGGGACGGCGGTACTCGGTCAAGGAGCGGCTCGGAGGCATGCGGCGATCACGGGATCGTGGTGAGGCGCGTCGGCAGGCTGACCCGCCCGCGCTCCGCGACCACCTGCCCACGTAGATACACCAGTTCTGGCGCAGACAGGCCCGTGAGGTCGTGTTCGGCGTTGCCGGGGATGACCAGCACGTCCGCCGAGAGGCCCGGCCGCAGCGCGCCGATCCGGCCGTCCAGGCCCAGCGCGGCGGCCGGGATCGAGGTCACGCGGCTGAGCAGGTCGACCGGCGCATCCCCGAACCGAGCGGGCATGCGGGCGAGGTTGCGCGGCAGCAGCCCATAGTTCCGCCCGATGGCGTCGCTGGTGAGGTAGACCCGGACGCCGTGGCGGCACATCTGCCGGCCGATCTCCCAGCGGGTCTCGGGCGGCGGCCCCTCGTGCGGCCACTCGCGGGGCAGGCCGTCGCGGCCGGCCAGCGGCCCGATGGCCCCTTCGATGTTGAAATCCACGTACGTGCCCTGCTCGCCCATCTGCCGCGCGACCTCGTCGTCGTAGTCGAGGTACTCGGGGGTCTCGCCCAGCCAGTTGCAGTGCGCGATGATGTCCACGCCGGCCCGCACGCTCCGGCGGATGCCGACCGTCGCGTTGCAGTGCGCCACGACCCGCCGCCGGAGCCGGTGCGCCTCGCGGACCAACTCCGACAGCGTCTTGCGCCTGTACTGCGGCGTGTAGCGGTTGGACGCGGGCGTCAGCGAGCCGCCCGTCGCCATCACCTTGACGAAGTCCGCCCCCTGCTCCACCAGCCGGCGGGTGGCCTTAACGACCTCATCGCGGGAGTCGGCGCGATTCCCGAGCCAGTTGCAGTGGCCGGCCGTGGTGGTGACCGGCGCGCCCGCGACCAGCATGCGCGGGCCGGCCAGCAGGCCGCTGGCGACGGCGTCCCGCAGCGTGATGGTCTGGTCGTCGGGGCCGCCGCAGTCGTAGATGGTGGTCAGGCCGGCCGCGAGGCAGGCCTGGGCGTTGGCCGCGCCCCAGGCGAACAGGTGGACGGCATCCATGCGAGCCTGGAGGTGGAACGGATCGGCCGGGACGCCGAGCATCAGGTGGACGTGGCCGTCCACGATCCCCGGCACGATGGAGTCGTCCGGCCGCTCCACGATCTCGGCGTCCGATGGGGCGCTGACGGTATCTCGCGGGCCGACGGCCTGGATCACCCCATCCGCGAGCAGCACGGCAGCGCCCCCCTGGATGGCCGGCGCGCCGGTGCCATCCACCAGCGTCCCTGCGCGAATCAACGTAGCCGGCACCCTGCCCTCCCCTGACGCAATGGTCGGTTAGCGGCAGGGTAGCAACTCCGGGCCAGCGCTGCGAGCAACGGGACGCAGCGCCAGCCTGAGCAGGCGTCGTGACGGGCTACCGGCCGACCCACCCGCCGTGGACCGGGTGCTGCGAGCAGATGAACTCCAGGTAGGCCGGGCGACTCTGGCCGTTCGCGTCCAGCGCGCGGCGCAGGGCCGGGATCACCTCGGACGGCTCGGAGACCATCTCGCCGTACCAGCCGACCGCCTTCGCCATCGCCGACATGCTGGCCTCGGTGTGGTCCGAGACCTTGAACGTGTACGGATCGTGCCCCGCGCCCCAGAAGCCGGGGCCGTAGCCGGAGTACCCGCCGTTGTTGATGTGGATCGTCGTCAGGCCGATCTTGTAGCGGGCGACGGCCTCGAAGTTGCCCATCATGTAGCTGACGCCAGCATCGCCTGTGACGTTCACCACCTGCCGCTCGGGGAACGCCAGCTTCGCGCCGATGGCCCCGGCCAGGCTGAAGCCGAGCGTCGAGACGTTGCCCCAGCCAAGATACCCACGCGGGATCTCGGCCTGGTAGACGGTGCTGGTCTGATCGCGGGTGTTGCCCGAGTCCGCCGTCACGAACGAGTTGTGCGGGTCCAGCACCTTCTGGAGATCGCCAAACACGCGGTACGGATTGATCGGCTGCTCGTCGGACTCCATCAGCGGGCGGAACGTGCCCCAGAACTCGCGCCGCAGGCCGGCGATCTCGTCGAGGAGCCGCTGGCTCGCGCCGCTGCTGGCCTGCCGCCCGGCCAGCTCCGCGATCAGCGCCTGGAGTGTCAGCTTCGCATCCCCGATGACCGCGTGCTTCGTCTCGTAGCTGCGGTTGATGTCCAGCAGATCGATGGTGCACTGGACGATGGTCTTCTTCGCCGGGTTCGGGATGGCGTGGCTGAAGCGGTTCGGGAAGAGGCTCGACCCGATGGAGAAAATCAGGTCGCTCTCGGTCAGGAAGTGGTTCGCCATGACGCCGCGCGCCAGCAGCGAGAGCGGGTGGCTCTCCGGGAAGACGCTCTTGGCCTTGAGGGTGGTCAGGACCGGCACGCCGGCCGCCTCGGCGAACTGCCTCAGCTCGGCGGCGGCATCGGCGTAGAGGACGCCCTCGCCAGCGTAGATGACGGGCTTCTTCGCCGCCAGCAGCGCCGAGATCGCCTCGGACACGTCGGCCGGGTCTGGCCCCGAGCGCCAGCCCTTGACCGGTGTGTACGGATGCTCGTCCTCGTCATACTCGCCGGCATCACGCGGGATGATCAGCACGACTGGCCCCGGCCGCCCCGAGCGCAGATGCGTGAACGCGCGGCGCACGTAGTCCGGCACCAGCTCGCCCTGGTCGATCACGCCGACCCACTTGGTCACCGACTTGAGCGCACCGGGCATGTCGTAGTGGGTATGGCGGCTGGCGCCTCGGTTGACGCCCTCGGCGATGACCAGCAGCGGCGAGGAGTCCTCCCAGGCCTGGGCGATGGCCCCGTACGCCATCTGGATGCCCGCCGCGTTGAGGTTCGCCATGATGGTGCAGACGCCGATGCGCTTGCCCTGGGTCACCCGCGAGTAGGCGTCCGCCACGGCGACGGCGAAGCGCTCCTCGCCCATCATGACGATGGGCACGCCCTCCTCGCCAAGCGCGTTGTTGACGTGGTTGGTCGGGTAGCAGGCGACCCACGGCACGCCCTCGGCCTTGAGGCAGCGCACCAGGCCGTTCGCGGCTTTGACCTTACCCATGGCAGGACGACCTCCCTGTGTCCGTGCGGGCGTCCGCGCACCCATCGCGCGGCCGACGCCCTCGGGGGACATGGTAGCCGGGCCAAGGGTTTCGGGTTCTGGGTATCAGGTTTACAGGGTGGACTCGCTCTGTCGCGGTTGCGGCTCTTTCAGAACTGCGGCAGCAGGCCGGCGTGGGCCGTCAGCAGGTCGTCCAGGAGCCGCGGCACGCTCTTGTAGTCGCGCACCAGCGGATCGCCCACCAGCGCCTGGAGCGCCAGGTGTCGGTCACCCGTCAGGGCCGCGTCGACCAGGATCTCCTGGTTGACCGCGTGCGGATGGAGCGTCCCGAGGATGCTCATCGGCAACGCCCCCACGCCGACCGGGTTGACGCCCGTCGCCCCGACCTCTGCCAGCGTCTCGACCACCGCCCCGCGCGGCAGGTTGTCGATCTGGCCGGTGTTCGCGACGTTGACGACGGCCCGGAATGGCCGCCCGTTCACCATCGCCGCGATGATGTCGGCGGACTCCTCCGGCGAGTGCTCCAGGGCCATCGGCACGTCGCTGGCGAGCGTCGCGCGGACCTGCGCCTGCGAGGCTTTGAGCATGTCGTAGCGATGGTCGATCTGGGTGAGCAGCACGCCGTAGTCTGCGCCGGCCCCGGTCTCCTCCTGCAGGAAGTGCGGGAAGAACTCGGCGATGTGGCGGTCGCCGGCCGCCGGCAGATAGCCATACGTCTTCAGCAGCGAGAATTTGACGCCCCAGCGATCCTGGAACGGCTCGCGGTGGCCACCGCTGGTCGAGCGCAGCGGGACTGGCTTGCCGCTGGCCTCGAACGCGCGGACCATCTCGAAGCCATCCCGACCGTTGATCTTGAGGTCGAGCAGCCAGATCAGGTGGTTGACCCCGGCCACCTTCATCTCGAAGTCTTCGACGTCCACGCCGAACATCCGCATCATCCCGCCGCGCACGCCTTGCAGCTCGTGGCAGAGGCCCATCGCCTTGATGCCCGTCGTCTTGTGGACGGCCCGGGTCAGGACGGTCAGCGGATTCGTCAGGTTGAGCATCCAGGCGTCCGGGCAGACCTTCTCTATCGCCTGGGCGATGCCGACCATCACCGGCACATTCCGCAACGCCCGCGAGAGGCCGCCCGGCCCGACGGTATCTCCGACCGACTGGTAGATGCCGTAGCGCAGCGGGATGTCGAGATCCTTACGCATCGCCTCCAGGCCGCCGGTCGTGATGGTGACGATGACGAACTCGGCGTCCTTGAGGGCGTCCTCCAGGTTGCCGCTGGTCTCGATAGTCCAGTCAGCGCCAGCCGCCGCCACGATCTTCTGCCCAAGCCGCTGCATTTCCAGCATCGGCTCGGGCGCGATGTCGTGCAGGACGATGCTGCCCGAGAGGTTCGGCGTCAGCGCGATGTCGGTCAGCAGCTTGGGTGTCCACTGGTAGCTGCCGCCGCCCACGAAGCAGATGCGGGTCTTGCCCATGCAGGATGTCCTCTGACTACGATTTGAAGGCCGGGAGAACCTCCCGGGCCAGCAGCCGTAGCTCGTTCATGATGTGCTCGTGGGGCAGGCCAGGGAAGAACAGGCGGAAGATCAGGTGATCGACGCCGAACGTCTCGCGAAAGTGCTGGATTTTGGCGATGCACTGGTCCGGCGTCCCGACGATGAAGCGGTCCCGCCCGATCTCGTCCAGCACGTCCACGCGCGTCGTGTCCGAGGCCCCGACGAGCGGATGGTTCCAGGCGCCGCCGCCGTACTCGTCGCGGTAGTTGACCATCAGGTGCCGCTCGGCCAGCTCCCGGGCCTTCTCTTCCGTCTCGGCGATGATCAGCTCACGGGTCAGCGGGGCCGGCGCAACGGCCGGATCCTTCCCGGCTTTCCGCAGCTCGGCATGGTACTGATCGCGCGCGGACAGGAGCTTCTCGAGCTTGGCGGTCGGGCCGGGCAGCCAGCCGTCCGCCAGGGTGGCGGCCCGCTTCATCCCGAGCGGCCCCCAGGCCCCGAGCCAGATCGGGATCTGGGCCTGGACCGGCTTCGGTTCCAGGCGGGCGTTCTCCAGCTGGAAGAACTTGCCCTGGAACGTGACCGAGTCCTCGGTCCAGAGCCGCCGCATGATGGTGACCTGCTCCACGAAGCGCGCGCCGCGCGTCTCCGGCGCCACGCCGAACAGCGCCAGCTCGTCGGGGCGGTAGCCGATGGCCACGCCGAGCGTCAGCCGCCCGTTGGAGATGACGTCCACCATCGCGGCGTCCTCGGCCGCCTTGACCGGGTGGTGGAACGGCAGCACCACCACGTCGGTACCGAGACGGATGCGGCTGGTCCTCGCGGCGAACCCGGCCAGCACCAGCAGCGGCGACGGCCAGTAGTGGTTCTCGACGCCGTGGTGCTCCTCCATCCAGACCGAGTCATACCCGAGCTCCTCGCCGAGCACGACCTCTTCGAGCGCCTCGCGGTAGAAATGACCGCCCTCGGTCGGTATGAATCCGAACTGCACGGCTCGTCTCCCTCGTCGGTGAAGCACGCGCCGCCAGCCAGGAAGGCGGAGAGCGCTTGCCGGATGCTACGAGCCGGGCACGCGAGCGTCAAGCGGCGTTGGACGCTCTGCAGGGCGATTGCATGATCGTTGGTGTTCCTAAAACGCCGTCAAACGAGCGGTCGGGGCTGCACGACGAGGCCATCATGCAATCGCCCTGGGACGCTCTGGCGGTTCACGCGTGGTTCCATGGCGCGGTGCTCTATCATCGCCAGAGCATGATGTTCCCGCCCCGGCCACGCTGGCGGGGCTCGGCTGAGGAGGAGCGATGCCCCCGACTGCTGGCAGCGACGCAGGCCGGGGCGCGCCCGGGCCTGCGTCGCCCGATCAGAACCTCGCCGCCGTCCTGCACGGCATCGGCGATCTGCGCCTGGAGCCGCGCCCGATCCCGGAGCCTGGGCCGGGCGAGGTGCTGGTGGGGATGCGGAGCGTCGGCATCTGCGGCTCGGACGTCCACTATCTGACGCACGGGCGGATCGGCAGCTTCGTGGTCCGCGCGCCGATGGTCATCGGGCACGAGTCGGCCGGCGAGGTGGCCGCAGTCGGGCCGGGCGTGACGGGCCTCGCACCAGGAGACCGGGTGGCGCTGGAGCCGGGCGTCCCCTGCCGAGCCTGCGCGGCCTGCAAGTCCGGCCGCTACAACCTCTGCCTGGACATGCGGTTCTTCGCCACGCCGCCCATCGACGGCTCGATGGCCACCTACGTCGTCCACCCTGCCGATTTCTGCTTCAAGCTGCCGGAGCACGTCAGCCTGGACGAAGGGGCGCTGTTGGAGCCGCTCTCGGTCGGACTGCACGCTTGCCGGCGCGGCGGTGTGGTGGCCGGCAGCCGCGTGCTGGTGCTGGGCGCGGGGCCAGTCGGCCTGACGGCGCTGCTGATGGCGCGGGCGGCGGGCGCAGCCGAGGTGCTGATCTCCGACGTGCGGGCCGAGCGACTCGACCTGGCGGCCAGCCTTGGCGCATCGGCAGTCATCGACGTGGGCGACGCCCGCGACCCTGACCTGGGCCGCATCGCCCGGGAGCGCGCGCACGGCCCCATCGACGTGGCGATTGACTGCTCGGGCGCGGAGGCAGCCGTCCGGGCGGCCATCACGGCCACGCGGCCCGGCGGCACGGTGGTGCTGGTCGGCATGGGCGCCGACGAGATGCAGCTTCCGATCCTCGACGCTGCCGCCCGCGAGGTGGATCTGCGCGGCATCTTCCGCTACGTCAACACGTACGCGGCGGCGCTAGCGTTGGTCGCCTCCGGGCAGATCGACGCGAGGCCGCTGGTGACGCACCACTTCCCGCTGGCGCGCGTCTCGGAGGCGTTCGCGGCCGTCGAGAATCCGGCCAGCGGCGCGGTCAAGGTGATCGTCGACGTGGGTGGTGGGGCGTAGTTCGTGGGTCGAGGGGCGCTTCCTCTCCCCACGAACTACGCCCCAGGCCCCTCGCCCTACCCCTTGATACCGGTCATCGCCACGCCCCGCACGAAGTAGCGCTGGCCGATGAAGAAGATCAGGATGACGGGGATCGTCATCATCACGGCGGCGGCCATCAGGAGATGGTCCTTCGGCTGGCCGTCGTTCGGGCTGACCACGAAGTAGCGCAGCCCGACGCTCAGCGGGTAGCTCTCCGGCTGGTTCAGGATGATCAGCGGGCGCAGGAACGAGTTCCACTGGGCGATGCCGTCGATGATCGCGGCCGTCGCGTAGACCGGCCCCGAGAGCGGCAGCATGATGCTCCAGAAGATCCGCGGGTAGCTCGCGCCGTCGATGCGGGCGGCCTCGTCCAGGTCGAGCGGGATCGTCATGAAGAACTGGCGGAACAGGAAGATGTAGAAGGCGCTGCCGAACCAGTACGGCACCGTCAGCGGCAGGTAGGTGTTCAGCCAGCCGAGCTGCCAGAACAGCATGAAGTTGGGGATCAGCAGCACGTACTGCGGCAGGAGGATCGTCGCCATCGTGATGCTGAACAGGAAGTTCTTGCCCGGGAAGCGGAACCGCGCGAAGGCGTACCCGCCCAACGACGACGAGACAACCGTGCCCGTCGCCGCGACGACGGTCAGGAAGATGCTGTTCCAGTACCAGCCGGCGAACATGCGGACGTTGAAGACGTCTGCGTAGTTGTGCCACTGCGGCACGGGCGGCCAGAAGATCGGCGGGATCAGCCGGACCTCCTGCACCTGCTTCAGCGAGCTGCTGAGCGCCCAGTAGAATGGCAGCATCAGCATGATGCCGAGGATCACGGCGATCAGGTGCAGGCCGAACCGCCCGAGCAGCTTCATGACCGGCAGCATCTGCTCGCCGGCCGTGCGCGAGGCGGGGCGGTCGATTCGTGCGGCGTGCTGGGCCATCAGCGCCCCTCCCCGGCGTAGTACACGAGATCGCGCGAGGCGCGGAACTGGATGTAGGTGAACACGCTCAGGCCGATGAACATGATCCAGGCGAGCGTCGAGCCGTAGCCCATGTCGAAGTACTTGAACGTGTGCTCGTAGATGTGGAGGCCGTAGATCCAGGTGGCGTAGGCCGGGCCGCCGGCCGTCCCGACGAACGCCGCCTCGAACGTCTGGACCGCGCCGATGCTCGCCAGCACAAAGTTGAAGAACATGGTGGGGGAGATCATCGGGATGGTGACGTTCCAGAAGCGGCGGAGCGGTCCGGCGCCGTCAATCGAGGCCGCTTCGTACAGCTCCTGGGGGATGCCCTGAAGGCCCGCCAGGAAGATCACCATCATGTTGCCGCCGATGGCTCCCCACAGGGAGATCAGCATCAGTGCCCAGAGCGCCCAGGCCGGATCGCCGAAGTAGTTCGGCCCGATGATGCCCTTGCCCATCAGGTAGTAGCTGACCTGGAAGATCGCTTCGTTGACGAGGCCGTACTGGCCGCTCAGCAGCCAGACCCAGATGTAGACGGCGGCCACCACCGGCACGAGGTGCGGCATGAAGAAGACGGTGCGGTAGAACGTCGTGAAGCGCAGCCCCTGGTTGAGCAGGATCGCCGTCAGGAGCGCGCCGACCACGCTGAGCGGCACGGTCACGCCAGCGTAGAGGAGCGTCCGGCCCACGGACGGCCAGAACAGCTCGTCTTTGGTGAACGCCTTGATCCAGTTGTCCAGGCCGGCGAACGTGTAGTCCCGTCCCAGGGTGTAGTTGAAGAAGCTCAGCAGGAGCGAGAAGAGCATCGGCCCGAGCACGAACACGATCAGGCCGACGATCCAGGGCGAGACGAACACATACGCCCAGAAGATCTCGTCGCGGCGCAGGCTGCCGGCAGCCACGCGCGGTTTGGCGGTTGTCGCGGATTGTGCGACCACGTCATGCCTCCGTCGTCAACGCGCGGCTCTTGAGGAGTCTCACCGCCAGCGCCTGCGTCGGTGAAGGGGTGCCAGTAGGAAAACAGAGAGGGAGCAGACGGGTCGCCGCGCGCCTGGGCGGTGCGGCGACCGTCTGCCCCCTCCCACAGGGTCGGCGGATTAGACGGGCGGCTTGTCCATGATGTCCTGGATCTGCTTGCCCACGTCCTGCGCGAACTTCTCGACCTCGAGCTGCCCGAGCGTCACCTTGACCCACTCGTTGAGCAGGATCGACTCGGTCTCCACGAAGCGACCGTTGGCCGGATGGTGCCAGGCGTCCATGGCCGGGGACGGCGGCAGCACGACGTTCTTGGCGATGTTCCCGAGCTTCGGGGCCACCTTGCGGAACTCGTCGCTGTCCCAGACGTCGTTGCGGCTGCCCGGGCTGCCGAGACCGTTGGCGAACCGCTCGATGCCGTGCCGCTGGCTGGTGAACAGCCGCGAGAGGACGGTCCAGGCCTCGGCCGGATTCTTGGTCGCCTTCGAGACGGTCTTGCCGTCCGAGGAGACCTGCGTCGCATGCTTGCCGAGCGGGCCAATCGGGTTCGGGATCACTTCCATCTCGAACGGGTTCGGCAGCTTGGCGATCTGGCCCGGCCACGCCGAGGCGGCGAACGCCGTCTGGATGATCATGCCGACCTTCTGGCTCTGGAACATCTCCTGCCGCTGGTCGTCCACGTTGGCGGCCCACGGGAACGCCGCGCCGGACTTGTACAGCTCGGTGAACGCCTTGAGGCCGGCAATCGACTCGGGCGTGTTCAGGAGACACTTCTTGCCGTCAGCATCGAAGAGGTCGCCCTTGAACGCCCGCAGGAAGCCCACCATGCCCTCGTTGACCGAGGTGTTGTTGACGGGCGGGATGACGCCGTAGACCGTGGTGCGACCCTGGGCGCTCTGGGTGAGGCCCTTCGCCAGCGTCTGCAAGTCCTCGAAGGTCCAGGTGCCAGCATCGGCCGGCATCTTCAGGCCGAGCTTCTCCACCATCGTGCGGTTGATGAAGTGGTGGATAGCGCCCGGGTGGCCGACGACCGGCAGGCCCCAGAGCTTACCCTCGCGGGTGTAGGTCTTCAGGTTGCCCGCCCAGAACTGCTTCTGGTCGTTGTCGGTCCACTGCTTGTCGTCCTTGAACAGCGAGTCAAGGTCGTGGATGACGCCCTTGATCTGCAGCTCGGAGACGATGGGGGCGAGGTTGATGCGGACGGTGTCGCCGATCTGGCCGGTGGCGGCGAGCGCCAGCTGCTTGGCGTGCATCTCGGCGCGCGGGAACCACTCCCGCTCGACCTTGATGTTCGGGTTCTCGGCCTCGAACTTGGCGATGAAGGCGTCGTACCAGTCGCCAGCCTGACCAGGGGTGCCCTGAATCCAGTCGTGGTCGCGGATGGTGACGCGCGGGCCGCCGGCCACGGGCTTGGCGGCGGCAGCAGCGGCGGCCGGGGAGGCAGCCGGCGATGCGCCAGCGGCCGGCGAGGCAGCGGCGGCAGCAGCCGGTGAGGCGGCAGCGGCGGGCGCAGCGGCAGCCGGAGAAGAGGCAGCCGCCGGAGCGGCCGGCTTCGGGGCTTCGGTCGGCTTGGCCGGTGCAGCGGTTGGCGCAGCCGGAGCCGCCCCGCCGCACGCGGCAAGGATCGCCGATCCTGAAAGGCCTCCGAGCACAAGTGCTGTGCCCTTCAGCATGCGACGGCGCGATATACGCGAGGTCACGTCTCTGGCCATGCCTGGCCCCCTCTCCACTGCTACGTGCCACCGCCCTCACGAAAGGAGCTTGTGAGCCGGCGGGCTGACGACATCGTCAACGCTTGGAGGTGTCGGATGTATCGGGAACGGGAACAGCGCCGGTCAGCCATCACAGACTGTGAGCGCTCCCCATCCTGTAAACACCCGGCGCAATCGTACTGACAGCGCCCCTGCCTGTCAAGGACTTTTGGATCCCAGACAGGGGGATTGCATGTTGGGTGTGTCGTGCCGCCGCGTCGGGGCTTGAAAGCCCCGCCGACCATCCTGCAGTCGCTGCGCGACGCTCCAGTCGCACCAGTGCCTGCCGTTCCCTGCGTCCGTCGCGCAGCGACGGCGTGACTGTAGGCGGGGACTTCAGTCCCCGACCGCCCGTTCCCTGA
Source organism: Chloroflexota bacterium (assembly GCA_020850535.1). Classification (NCBI taxonomy): domain Bacteria; kingdom Bacillati; phylum Chloroflexota; species Chloroflexota bacterium. The sequence continues at coordinate 7,424 of JADZEM010000127.1, read as the reverse complement.
TGCTTCAGGAACACCAATGAACATGCAATCGCCCTGATGCTGCTACCAGTGCAATCGTATGTTGAGCGCGTCGTGCCGCCGCGTCGGGGCTTGAAAGCTCCGCCTACCATCCTGCAGTCGCTGCGCGACGCTCCAGTCGCTCCAGTGCCTGCCGTTCCCTGCGTCCGTCGCGCAGCGACGGCGTGACTGTAGGCGGGGACTTCAGTCCCCGACCGCCCGTTCCCTGATGCTTCAGGAACACCAATGAACATGCAATCGCCCTGGGATCCCAGACCGACAGCATTGACCAGCACACCAGGACCGGACGGACAGGCTGTGAGCTGGCGGCGCGACCGGACCGCCGAACGGCTCCTGCCGCCGAGACGCTCTCTCCGAGTGGCTACGCGTCCGTGCGACGCCAGATTGTGCCACCAAGTCCCAGCGCGTAGACGAGCCGGTCCTCGGCGTAGGCCGGCGAGACGGCCACGGCGACGCAGTTCGGCGGATCGAGTCCATCATTCCAGTCCAGGAATGTCGCGCCGCCATCCCGTGAGACGAAGACACCAGCGCTCGTGGCGGCGAAGAGGGTCCGATCCTGGGCATAGGCCGGCGATGCCGCGAGGCTCGCGATGGCGCCCGGCAGCTCGACCGCGTCCCAGACTGGCCGCCGCATGCCGCCCTTCGTCTCCCAGGCGTTCGGACGTGGCCGCAGCGCCCGGCTCCCGAGCGCCATGACGACGGTGTCATCCCACGGGTTGGCCGGCAGCGCGCAGATCGGTGAAGCTACGCGCTGCCCACCACTGGTGTGGACAAACCGCTGCTGCCAACGCCGTCCGCCGTCCGCCGAATACCACAGTGTGAATTCCGCCCCTGCGGACTCGACCACGGCAAGATAGAGGGCGCCGTCCAGGCCGGAGCCAGGCGCCAGAGCCAGTCCAGCCAGGACAGCATCAGCAACTGGAACTGAGATCTCCGCTCGTGTCTGGCCTCCGTCCCGTGATCCGACGAGCTTCAAGCGCGGCGCCGTGTCCGTGGTAATCGCCGTGACGTAGTGAGCGCCATGGGCTGTCTGAGCGACAGCAGCGACTTCGACAGACTCGCCGAGTACTGAGGTCGACTGAACGGGCACCCAGGAGACGCCGTCGTCGTCGCTACGATAGAGTCCAGTGACCGTTGCCCCCAAGAGCTGGGTACGTCCCGATGGATCGAGCATGGCGGCAAGTCGGTCCATGTTGTAGCGGGGCCAGTTCACGGGCTTGTCTGGATCGTCAGTCGGTCTGACGGGTTCGCCTTCCTCTGGTGGTCCCGGCGGGAATGCCCAGGTCTCGCCGCCGTCGCGGGACACACCAACTCCGATGCTCGGAATCGGCGCGTAGATCGTGTGATCACTCCCAAAATGCAGTGAGAGCGTCAGCGTTGCCGTCAACGTGGCGGTAAGGCCGCGTGATGAGGGCTGCCACGTCGCGCCACCATCGTCTGATCGTCTCAGCCCAAGGTCACACACGCCGAGCAGGATGCTCGACGCGCTATCCGCAGCTCCTGGCAGCCTCATGACACTTGATTGACACTCATCCTGCGCCAGCGACCACACGTCACCGTCCAGGAGCAGGCGCCTGTCAGCCTCTCCGATGTTGCTCCAGGAGCGTCCTCCATCCTCTGAGCGGAAGAGGCCGACACCATAGCTTGCAGCCAGCACCACACGGTCTTCAGCAAAGGCGGGCGAGAGGCTGACCGCGTGAAAGTCCAGATCGTTGGTGTCGGTGTCGAGCTGCCGCCAGGCCTCGCCGCCGTTGCGGGTGCGGTACAGCCCATCGCCGGTGGCCGCGAACGCGATGCCATCCTCTGCGAACGCTGGCGAGAGCGCGAGGTCGTAGACGGAGAGATCCAGCAGGCCAGCGTTCGCGCCCTCCCAGCTCCGGCCGCCGTTCCGGCTGACCAGGATGCCGTCGTCCTCGGTGCCGACGAAGACGGTCAGGCCACCCCCATCAGGCCGAGCGTCCCGGTCGCCAGCGTCCAGCGCGATGCAGTGGGCCATGCACTGGGTCAAGATCAGCTGCCAGGAGCCGCTCGGATCGTCCAGACGGTAGACGCCGTCGTGCGCGCCCGCGTAGACGATGCCGTCCTCGGCGTAGCGGGGCGAGGCCGCCACCACCTGCGCGCCGGCAACCCGTGCTCCCACTCCGAGCGGCGCCCAGGAGTGGCCCCGGTCCACCGAGCGGAACACCCCGACGGGCGTCGCCGCGAAGACGTGCCACGAGCCGTCCGCCGCCTGAGCGCGCGCCATGCCGGCCACCGTGCCGCCCTCGAACGTGGCCAGCCGCTCCCAGCCCGTCGTCACCCTCGCCCTCCGCTATCCCTATCCTCGCGTCGGGCAGGATTATGCGGGAGACGGCTCGGCCGGAACGGCGGATCGCGTCCCGACTTCCGCGCCGGGCCATCACTCTGCCTACCCGCCGGCTCGTTGTCGTGGTGGACGCCCTGGATGACCGTGGGATGACGGGGCGCCGCCCACGGTGCGCCTTCTGACGGGTGTCAGCGCAGACACACGCTCCCGGCACGCCGCACCCCGCTCGCGCACAGCCCGCAGGAGGAGGTCCGTCCGCCGGTGACGGTCGTCCGATCCCGTTTCGGCACGTAGGAGGAGGCCGACCATGTTGTCTGGGGTTCAGGAGATCGGACACGAGATCGCCGAGCACATGGCGCACGCCGACGAGCGCCTGGGGCTGATGGACGAGCTGTCCATGGCGCTCGCGTTCGGCCTCATCGGCGGGCTGCTGGCGATGCGCCTGCGGCTGCCGCCGATTGTCGGCTTCCTGCTGGCGGGCATCGCACTGAGCCCGTACACGCCGGGCCACGTCGCGGACGTGCACACCGCCGAGCAGCTTGGCGAGATCGGCGTGGCGTTCCTGATGTTCGGCGTCGGGATGCACTTCTCGGTCAAGGATTTGCTCGAAGTCAAGGGCATCGCCGTGCCGGGCGCCATCATCCAGAGCATCCTGGCAACCGCCCTGACCATCGTCCTGACCACCATCTTCGGCTGGAGCCTCGGGGCCGGCATCGTGATGGGGCTGGCGCTCTCGGTGGCGAGCACCGTGGTGCTGGTCCGCGCGCTGATGGCCCGCGACCTGATGGCGAGCCAGGCTGGCAAGGTCGGCGTGGGCTGGCTGGTGGTCGAAGACCTGTTCTCAGCGCTGGTGCTGGTGCTGCTGCCGGTCCTGGCCGTCTCGCTCGGCGGGACGGTGGCCGAGCGCTCGGCCCACGAGACGCTGGTCGAGAGCCTGCTGAACAAGACGGACAGCGTCCTGGCGTTCTCAGTGCGGCAGGCGGGCGTGCAGGAGTCGGCGCCGGTCCTGATTGGCCTCACCGTCATCAACGTCGCCGTTCTGGTGGGCCTGCTGCCGCTGCTGCGGCGGGCCGTCTCCTGGCTGCTGGCCTACATCGACCGCGCAAAGTCGGACGAGATGCTGACGCTGGCAGCGGTGGTGGTGGCCCTGTTCGTCTCGTTCGGGATGAATGCGCTGTTCGGCGTGTCGGTGGCGCTCGGGGCGTTCTTCGCCGGGATCGTCGTCTCAGCCTCGCCGCTGGCGCACGTCGTGGGTGAGGATGTCCGCCCGCTGCGGAACCTGTTCGGCGTCCTCTTCTTCGCAAGCGTCGGCATGCTGCTGGACCCGATGACGTTCGTGCAGATGCCGGTGCACCTGCTGGCGGTGGTCATCGTGATCGTCGCGGCCAAGCCAGCCATCGCCACGGGCATCGCGCTGGCGTTCAAGCAGAGCCGACAGACGGCTATGATGATCGGGGCTGGCCTCGGGCAGATCGGCGAGTTCTCGTTCATCCTGGGGACGCTCGGGAAGTCGCTCGGGCTGCTGCCAGACGAGGCGTACCAGTTGATCATCGCCGGCGCGATCATCTCGATCGCCGTCAACCCGCTGGTGTTCCGCGTGATGGACCGCCTGAGCTACGTGCAGCCGGCGCTCGCGCCGGTCCCGTCAACAGCGTCGTACCGCCAGCAGCCGCACAGCGGCGAGCCGCCCCTCTCGCGGGCCGGCTGACCGTCCGGCCGCCCCCTCGTCCTGCGCGTATTCACCACACATCCGCAAGCTATCCGCACCTGGGAGTTCCCGTGGACACGCTTCTTCAGTTTCTGGTGTTCATCGTCGGCAGCGTGCTCCTGGCGGTCTTCGGCGCGGCCCGCGTTCGGCAGCGGGTGCCACTGGAGGTCCAGCTCGAACAGAACGACGTGGCTGGCTTCTTCCTGGCCGTCCTGGGGTTGGTCTATGGGGTCATTCTGGCGTTCGCGGTGATCGCCGTCTGGGAGGATCTGGACGACGCGAGGCGCACCGCCGAGTCCGAAGCGAACGCCGTAGGCGACCTGTTCCGGCTGGCCGGGGGGCTGCCCGACGAGTCTCGGGTGCTGCTCCAGGAGCAGGCCCTCGGCTACGGGCATGTCGTCGTCAACGACGAGTGGCCCATGCTGGAGCACGGCAACGAGAGCGCGATGGCCACGCAGTTGCTCACGACGCTCTGGAGCACCGTTACCGCCTACGAGCCGAAAGGCCCGCGCGAGGAGACGATCTACGCCAAGCTGCTCGACAAGGTGAACGACATCGACGATCACCGGCGCGAGCGACTGGTAGCCAGCCGCGACGGCATCCCCAGAATGGTCTGGGGGGTGCTGATCGGCGGTGGCGTGGTGACGGTGCTGTTCACCTACTTCTTCGGGCTGAAGCACCGGCGCGCGCTGCTGGCGATGACGGCGATGTACGTGGCCTCGATCGGGTTCGTGCTGTTCCTGATCGCGGCGATGGATCATCCGTTCAGTGGAACCGTGAAGGTGCAGCCCGAGGCGATGGAGATGGTGCTCCATCGAATAGAGCGGTCGGCGACGGTTCACCGCTGACGAGGCGCGTGCCTGGCTGTGCCACAATCCCGTCCATGAGCGCTGACGATTCGCAGACACTGCCAGTGACACCCTCGGCGGACCGTCCTCCTGACGACGCCTACGGGCCGCTCTCGCCGCTGACCGAGCGGCTCATCGGTCTGCTGGCCGAGCGCGGCGTGGCCCACCAGGTGATGCGCCATCCGCCGGTCCGGACCAGCGAGGAGGCGTCCCGGGTGCGCGGGACGCCGCTCGACGCCGGGGCCAAAGCGCTGGTCTGCCACGCCGACGACCGCATCGTGCTGATCGTGGTGCCGGCCGATGCCCGCCTGGACAACCGGGCGTTCAGGCAGCAGGCCGGCGTCAAGAACGTGCGGATGGTGGACGTCGAGCGGATCCTGGAGCTGGTGGGCGCGCCGGTTGGGGCGGTGCCGCCGTTCGGGAGCCTGTTCGGGCTGCAGACGTTCGCGGATGAGGACGTGGTCCGCCGCGAAACGATCGCGTTCAACGCCGGCGGCCGCGACGTCTCGGTGACGATGCGCGGCCCGGACTTCGCGGCGCTGGAGCGGCCGACGCTGGGCCAGTTCGCGCGGCGGGAGGGCTGACCGGGATGGCCCTCACCCCCCGACCCCCTCTCCCAGTGCGCGGGGGTGGGGGGGTGAGGGCCATCCGGGGGGTGAGGGCCTCCCTGGAAGGCAGGCCGCTCTCGTGCGAGCGTCTACGATCCCAGGGCCGCCACCGCCTCGCGCGCCGCTTCGAGCGCTCGCTCCACGTCCTCGCCGTCGTTGTAGAGGTGCGCGGAGAATCGCACCCGGCCATCGGCCTCCCAGACCAGCACCCCGCGCTCGCCCAGCAGCTCGGTGAAGCGTGCGCCGTCCGCCCGCGCGATGCAGACGTTGCCGGCCCGCCGGGCCGGCTCCTCCGGCGTCAGCACCTGCTGGCCAAGCTCCAGCAGCCCCTCGCGCAGCCGTCCGGACAGCTCCAGCGCGTGGGCCTCCGTCTGCTCGATGCCGACATCGAGCAGGTACTGCAAGCCGTTGTCCACCACGTAGACGCCCGGGAAGCTCGGGTTGCCGAGCGTCATCCGCATGGCGTCGTCGCGCGGGGCGAAGGTGTGGCGGCGCGTCTCGCCCTCGCCGCCAGCGGGCTTCGCGGACATCCAGCCGGCCACCTGGGGCGCCCAGTCTGGCTGGAGCTGACGGTTCCAGAACCCGATGGCGATACCCGTGGTCCCCAGTTGCCACTTATAGGTGCAGGAAAAGACGAAGTCGGCCAGGCGGGCCTCGACGGGCACCACGCCGAGCGCGTGTGACGCGTCCACGATGAAGATCGCACCGACCTTGTGCGCCGCCGCCGCGACGGACGCCAGATCGTGCCGGACGCCCGTCAGATAGCTGACGTGGGAGAGCGCGACGGCCCGCGTTCGCTCGTCGATGGCCGCTTCGAGCGCGCCGGGCGGCACGTCGAACCCCTGCCCCACGAACCGGACCTCGACGCCCTGCGAGCGCCGCAGCAGCCACGGATACACGTCGGACGGGAACTCGATGGTCTCCACCACGACGTTGTCGCCGGGCTTGAAATCGATGGTCTGGGCGACCATGTTGACGCCATCCGAGGTGCTCGGGATGAACGCCACCTCGTCCTTCTCCACGCCGAGCAGCGCCGCTGCCTTCTCGCGGGCGCGGTCGTGCAGGGCAAGCTGGCGCATGCGGCCGGGCATGCCGTCGCTCTTGTCGTGGGCGTAGCGGGTCAGCGCATCGACGTGGCTCTTGAGGAACGGCGTCTCGCCGCCGGCCGCGAGGTGCGCCTTCTCCTCCAACCCGATGAAGTCGTTCTTGGGGGCCAGTGAGCTCATGCGCCGCCCTCCGCGGACTTGCCGCCATCGTCGTAGGCCAGCGCCGAGTAGCGCATCAGCTTGTCGAAGTTGTGGGTGGACTGCACCCGCCGCACGGTGCCGCTTTTGCCGCGCATCGCCAGCGTCTCGGTGTACGCGCCGTGCGGCATGTAGCGGACGCCGTGCACCAGCTCGCCGGTCGTGACGCCGGTCAGCGAGAAGAACACGTCGTCGTCGGCCACGAGATCGTCGATGGTCAGGATCTTCGTCAGCGAGAGGTTCTGCTGCTCGGCAAGCTCGCGCTCACGGTCGTTGCGCGGCCAGTAGCGGCACTGGATATCGCCGCCCAGGCACTTGAGCGCGCAGGCAGTGGTCACCGCCTCCGGCGAGCCGCCGATCCCCAGCAGCAAGTCCATGCCGGTCTCTTCAAGGGCCGGCATGATCCCGCCCGCGATATCGCCGTCCGTGATCAGCTTGACCCGTGCGCCAGCCTCACGTACCCGCCGGATGATCTCGTTGTGGCGGTCGCGGTCGAGGATCACAACCGTCAGGTCGTCCACGTCCACGGACTTGGCGGAGGCCAGCGCTCGGAGGTTCTCCTCGATGGACAGCTCCAGCGAGACGACGCCCTTGCCAGCCGGCCCGACGGCGATCTTCTCCATGTAGGCGATGCCCTTCCAGGGGAGCATCGAGCCGCGCCGGGCCAGCGCCACGACGGCCACGGAGTTCGGC
>JADZEM010000126.1 GCA_020850535.1 Chloroflexota bacterium | reverse complement strand
GAGCAGCCCCACGAGGCCAAGAAGCAGCCCAAGGGCAGCCAGATTCGGGTCGGTGGGCTGGCTGGTGGTGGCGGCCAGGTAGGTCAGGTTGGCGACGGCGGCAGCCATGAGCAGTTGGAACAGGATCCTGGGCGTCCCGACGTCGCGAGCCTGGCGGATGCCCAACTGGACCAGTCGGGCGATGCGGTGTTCGACCGTCTGGCGACGGCGCCGATACTCCGCGAAGGCCGGGCTGGCCTGGCACGCGCGGGCCTCCTGCAGCAGTCGTTCTTGTGGATGGACGCTGACGGTGCGCCCGCCACCCCCACGGACGCACTGGGCGCGGAGCGGACACGCGACGCAGACGGCCGCCGTCATTCGGAGGCCGGTGGCGGTCATGTCGCGCTCCTACAGGCCGCAGTACGGAGAGCCGAGTTGATACGAGCTTGAGTCTACCAGAGTGCCCCTTGCGCCCACGCCGCTGCCGGTAGCATTGTCGCACCAGAACGACGCAGGGGAGGTGTCTGATGCCGCGTTGGGAAGTGTGCAGAATCCTTCGGAACCGTAGCGAGATTCGGCAACCGGGATTCATGAGCGGCATCAAGGTTCTCTATCAGTGGCAGGCAGCGGTACTCACGAGCAACGGTAAGGAGTCGATCATCGCCGAGTCGTTGCATTGGGAAGGAGAGCCATATTCTCGGACCAGCGGATCCGGCGAACCCAGCGTTCAGCTTCGAGGATTGATCGCGCGACTGGGACTCAGCAGGTGGGAGCCACTTCCAATCCCGGAAGAACTTGACGATTCAAGATAGTGGTTCAAGCGGCAGCTACCAGATGACGCTCCGTAACCTGGAGAGCAAGGCTTAGCTGCGGGCCCGCCACGTTCGGGGATCGCGACTCCCATGCAGGACAGCCACGATGATGCGCTCAGCGTGAACTCGGAAGAACACCGAGTACGGGAATCGGATGACTTCGACTCGGCGGGTTTCCTGATGAACCCGTGGGAACGCGAAGGGGTGCCGTTCGATGCGGTCGATCACCGCTTCAATGGCCGCCAGTAGCTCGTCGCCGAGTCCGAGCCGCTGGTCGTCGTACCAATCGGCCGCTTCCGCCATCTCGTCTACGACGAACTCACCGTACTCGATCTGCACCACGGACGCCGGTGCTTGAGGCGTTCGAGGACTTCTTCCCGAGACATTGCAGACTGGGGATTGGCGAGATACCGCTCCCAGCGGCGGTCAAGCTCGGCCTTCACCTCGTCCGTGAGGTCGAACTGGGCGTCGCGCTCCTCGTCGGACAGGCTTTCCCATAGCGCCATCGCAATATCAACGCGGTCGCTGCTTGAGAGCTTCAGCAGCTCGTCAATCGTGGCGGACACGGTGTCAGGAAGTCGCTGCGTCGCCAACTCGTTCACCTCGGCGGACTCTTTCCTCAGCATACTGCGCGCGGCGTTGTGAGGCTACAGGTAGCCCTGCTCGACGGCCCGGATCATCTGGGCAACCGTCGCATTGGCGGGCGTCGGGACGCCATGCTCCTGACCGAGGCGCGCCACCGCCCCGTTGATGGCGTCGATCTCCGTACGCCGGCCCGCCTCGACATCCTGGAGCATCGAGTTGCGGTTGTTGAAGGTGATACGGGCCACGCCCTCAGCATGGGCGGCCGGGTCGTCGAACGGCAGCACGACGCCCAGGCGCGTGGCGACGGCTCCGGCCTCGCGGGCTAGGCTACGGAACAGCTCACGCGCAGCCGGCCGCTCGACGGTGAACCCGTTCTGGCAGCGCAGCAGCGCTCCCAGCGGGTTGATGGCCGCGTTGGCGATCAGCTTGCCCCAGATCAACGGGAGGGGGTCGGCGTACGCCGTCGCCGCGAGGCCGGCCCGATCCAGCAGCGCGGCGATGGTCTGGGCGCGCGGCGTCAGCACCCGCGTCGCCTCGGCCAGCGAGGTCGGCCCGAAGCCGGCGTGGCGGATACGCCCATCGCCCAGGAGCGTCGCCCCCTGCGAGGTGATGCCCCCGAGCACCCGTTCCGGCCCCAGCACGGCCGTCAGCGCATCGACGTTTCCCAGCCCATTCTGCAAGCTCAAGGCCGGCCCGTCGGGCACCAGCAGGGCCGGCAGGCTCGGGGCGGCAGCAGCAGTATCGGTCGCCTTGACCAGCACGATCGCGAGGTCGACCGGCCCGAGCGCGGCCGGGTCCGTGCCGGCGCGGACCGTCGTCCGCCGCTCGACGCCGTCGCGCTCGACCACCAGCCCGTGCTGGTTGATGGCGTCGGCCTGGGCTGCCCGCCGACCCAGCAGCCGGACGTCGTGGCCGTCGAGCGCCAGCAGCGCCGCGAAGAGGCAGCCGAGCGCACCCGGCCCGACCACGGCGATCCGCCAGGGCTGCTCCAACGACGGGACGGGGGAGGCCGACACGGAGGACGCCGGTACGGAGGACGCCTGCGACCCGCTCATCGGCTGGCGTGCCGCCGGAGCGCCTCGGACACAAAGTCGTTGTACCGCCGCTCCGCGCCGATGGTCGTCTGGTCCATGTGCCCCGGCCGCACGATGGTCTCGTCTGGCAGGTCCATCAGCTTCACGGCGAGACTGTCGAGGATCTCATCGTAGTTGCCGCCCGGCAGGTCGGTCCGACCGATGGTCCCCTGGAACAGGGTGTCACCCGAGAACAGGATCCCGCCGCCGTACAGGCAGATGCTGCCCGGCGTGTGCCCCGGGGTGTGCAAGACGCTGAACGTCTCGCCGGCCAGTTCGACGTCGTCGCCCTCGGTCAGGAAGGCGTCTGGATCGGGGGGCGGCGGCATCTCACGACCGAGCGCCCGCGCAGCCGAGAGTGGCAGACTCCGCGCCAGCTCCAGGTCGGCCTGGTGCAGCAGGAACGGCGCACCGGTCACCTCCCGCAACGCCCGGACGGCCATGATGTGGTCGAGGTGGCCGTGGCTGCACACGATCCTGGTGATCCGCACGCGCATGTCGCGGGCGAGCGCCTTGATCTCGTCAACGTCATCGCCAGGGTCGAAGCAGATCGCCTCGCCCGTCTGCCGCGAGCCGATGATGTAGCAGTTCGCTTGAAACAGCCCGACGACGACGCCCCGCACCATCAGCTGTGTCGCGTCCACACGCCCTCCTGCCGGCCTCGGGCGACGCCCCCAGCAGCACCGCCCGACCTGGGCTGAGTATACCGAGCGCCCCCGCCACGCCTGGGCCAATGCCGCCGCATGTCCTCATAAAACCTGAACGGAATCTTCATAGTTGAGGGGTGATTCTTGGCATTTTCTTTGCGTTTCCTTTGTACTCTGAAGGTAGGAGGCGTCGGGGTCTCCGTCCGAGGTCGAGGATCATGGCCGTCGCAACCTTCCCACAGCAGCCAGGAGTCGTTCGCAGGGCCGCACAGGCTCTGGACGGCATGCTGCACGCGATGCGCTACGTCGCGACGCCGTTTGGCCGCGATCCACGCCTCGATCTGCTGCGCGGCTTCTGCGTCTTCGCCATGATCGTCGATCACATCGGCGGCGTGTCGTGGCTGTACTGGCTGACCGGCGGGAACACCGGCCCGGTGACGGCCGCCGAGGGGTTTGTCTTCCTCTCAGGACTGGTGCTGGGGATCGTCTCGCGGCGGCGGATCGAGAAGAACGGCCTGCGCGCCGCCGTCATCACGACCCTCCGCCGGGCCCTCACCCTCTACCTGCTGACGGTCGTGCTGACGCTCGTCTTCCTGGGCCTGACCGTCGGGACGAGCCTCGCGCTCTGGGTGGATCGCTCGCTGCTCGGGGAGGTCGAGAGCTGGCCGGCGCTGATCGGCGCGGTGGCGGCCGTCCGCTTCACCTGGAACGGCACCGACATTCTGGCCCTCTACGCCCTGCTGCTGGCCGCCGCTCCGCTCGCCCTCGTGCTGCTCTCGGCCGGCCGCGCGCTGCCGCTGCTGGTCGCCTCCTGGGCGCTCTGGCTCGGGTACCAGGTGCTGCCCGAGACGCTGGTGGTGCCGTGGCACATCGAGCACGCCACCACCTTCCCGTTCGCGGCGTGGCAGGCCCTGTTCATCTCGGCGCTGACGCTCGGCTACCACCGCCGCGAGCTGTCGCACTGGCTGACCCACGAGTCGCAGCGGCCGACCGGCGCGGGCCTCGTGTATCGCGCGGGGCTGGGAGCGGCCGCCTGCGGGTTGCTGCTGCTGGCCGCCTCGTTGACCCCAGGGCAGGCGTATGCTGCCACCGCCACGGTCCTCCCGCTGACCGCCGTTGACCTCTTCGACAAGGCCAGCCTGGGCGTCGGGCGCATCCTCACCTTTGCGGTTGTCGCGGTGGCAGTCTACGGTGGCCTGACCCTCTTCTGGCGGCCTATCGAGCGGCTGACGGGCTGGCTGCTGATCCCTCTCGGGCAGGTGTCCCTGTACGCCTACACGGTCCACCTGTTCCTGATCCTGGCCGCCTACAATGTGCCGCCGTACGTCGGCAGCCCTGAGGCTGGCTGGGAGCTGCACAACACGGTGGGGCAGCTGCTGCTGGTGCTGATCCTCTGGGCGATGGTCAAGCGCAAGGTGCTGTTCAGCCTGATCCCGCGCTAGCTCTGGCCTCAGCGATGGCCCTGCCACCGCGGGCCTCGCCCGATGATTCCCAGCAGCCGGTCCTGCGCCGAGGCGTCGGGCGGAACGGCGGCGCTCACCGAGACTCTCCCAGGTCTGAGGATGGTGAGGACGCCGCTGGACCGCCCGCATTTGACAGCCCGACCAGGAGCGTGTCCAGGCTCGCGAAGCTGCCCTTCAGGCGCGCTTCGGCCACGGCGCCTGGCCAGGGGCCTGCGTGCCGCATTCCGTCAAAACGTCAATTCTGTCACGGGGGGTATCCCCCGCACGCCACCCACCGGAGAACAGCAAGCGCCCTGACTCCCGCCGGGGGCCAGGGCGCTCGTCCGCTTCGTGCTCTGGGTGCGAAGGCGTCAGACTCTGCCGAGCCTCAGCCGGGCGTGGCTACACCAGCGCGGCGATCTTGTTCAGCGTGTACCCGATGCCCGGCCGCGTCGTGATGTACTTCGGGCTGCCGGCGTCCGGCTCCACCTTCGCCCGCAGCCGCGCGATGTTCACCCGCAGCAGGTGCGCTTCGTCCTTGTACTCCGGCCCCCAGACCTTCGTCAGCAGGTCGGCCTGCGTCACCACCCGCCCGGCGTTCCGCGCCAGGAAGCTGATGATGCGGAACTCGGTCGGCGTCAGGTTGACGGCATGGCCCTCCAACCGCGCCAGCTGCTGCGCGAAATCCACCTCCAGCGCGCCCGTCTGGAAGACCGGCTGCCCGTGCTCCGTGCTCGTCAGCTGCGAGCGTCGCAGCGCTGCACGGACCCGCGCCAGCAGCTCCATCGAGCCGAACGGCTTGGTCAGGTAGTCGTCAGCGCCGGCGTCCAGGCCGGACACCTTGTCCTCTTCCGCCTCGCGCGCCGTCAGCATGATGATCGGCACCGTGGAGAACTCGCGGACCCGGCGGCACACATCTCGTCCATCCATCCCCGGCATCATGATGTCCAGCAGGAGCAGATCCAACTCCTCAGCCTCGGCCATCTTCAGCGCGTTAGTCCCATCCATTGCCGTCAACACCCGGTAGCCATTCAGCTCCAGGTTGCGCTGGACGAGCTTCAGCAGCCGCGGGTCGTCGTCCGCGACCAACACCGACGTCTTCTTGCTCGCGTTCATCGTGCCTCCATCCTGACGAGCGGAACCGTGAAAAAGAATGTGCTGCCCTTCCCGATCCGACTCTCCACCCAGATCTTTCCGCTGTGGGCCTCGACCAGCCGCTGGCAGATCGCCAGCCCCAGGCCAGTCCCGCCCACCCGCTTCGAGATCTCGCCTTCGACGCGGTGGAACCGGTCGAAGACGCGGTGAAGATCGCGTTGGGGAATGCCGACGCCCTGGTCGGCCACACTGACCTGGAGCATGTTGCCCTGCGGCTGCGCCGCGAGCACGATCTCGCCTCCATCTGGCGAATACTTGACGGCGTTCTCCAGCAAGTTTGTCATCACCTGGGCGATGCGGCTCGGGTCCACATCAGCCAGGTAGTCCGTCTCCCAATCCATGAGCAGCTGGTGGCGGTCGGTGTGGCGCTGCACCCGCGTGATGCAGGCCCGACCCACCTCCGAAAGGTCGGTCGGCTCACGGTCGATCCGCAGCACGCCGGCCTCCAGCCGCGACATATCCAGCAGGTTGCGAATCAGCTCATCCAGCCGGTCGCTCTCGCTGTCGATGATCTCCAGGAACTCGCGCGCCTCTTCCGGGCTGAGGATGTCGCCATGCTCCATCAAGGTCGTGGCATACCCCTTGATCGAGCTGAGCGGTGTCCGCAGCTCGTGCGAGACAGTCGAGAGCAACTCGGTCTTGAGCCGGTCGATCTTCTTCAGGGCTGCCACCTCGCGGGCGTGCTCGGCCAGCTGGAGGTTCTTCAGGGCCAGCGCCACGTGGTTGGCGAGCGCCGAGGCGACCCGCTCCTCGCTCTCGCCAAACGGCCGCTCGGCCCGCTCCAGCTCGATCACTCCGACGCTGCCCTCTTTGATGAGCATCGGGACCGCCAGGATCGCAACCGGCCGCTCCTCGGTCGCGTCGGCCATCACCGGCCTGCCGGTCCGCGAGGCCTGGCTGGCGAGCGAGGACGGCAGCCGCGTCCCCAGCGAGCCGTTCGTGCTGGGCCGGGCCGGGCCGTTGACGGCCGGCCGCTCGTCCACCAGGACCGGCCGCAGGATCGGCGAGCGCTCCTCCGTCAGCAGCACCGAGGCGCGGTCGTACCCGACGTGATCCTTGAGAATGTCCACCAGGGCCTGCGCCAGATCCTCCGAGGTCAAGGCGTCACGCGCGGCATTCGCGATCTCATAGAGTGCTGTCGTCTCCTCCAACTGTCCGCGCGCCTCGCCGTACAGGCGGGCGTTCTCCATCGCCACCATCGCCTGGGCTGCCAGCAGCTCGGCCCGCGAGATGTCGCGCTCCTGGAACGCCTCCGGCAGCCGGGTGCTCCCGAACACGATGGCCCCGATGGTCTCGCGGTGGCGGAGCAGCGGCACGGCCAGCAAGCACTGCTGGCGCAGCAGCACCGTCAGCAGCGGATGGCTGCGCCGGGCCGTCGCCGCGTGCTGGACGATCTCCGGGTGCCGCGTGCGGATCACCCGCGCTTCCAGCGACATCCGGTCGCGGATCGAGATGCGGCGGTCCCGCAGGATGTCGCGGCGCACCCCGGCCGACTCGACGGCCCGGATCTCGCCAGCATCGTGGTCCATCAGCCAGATGACCACGTTGTCCGCCCGCAGCGCCGCCCGGCCCTGCCGACAGACCAGCTCGCGCACCCGTTCGACATCCAGGCTGGCCTGCAGGTTCAACGCCAGCCCCAGGTCTCGCAGCCGCTCCTCAGCATGCCCGGAGGTCTCCAGCCGGCGCAGCAGCCAGCCGTTCTCGCCCAGGCTGAACATCAGGCGGACGACCAGCAGCACGGACAGCCCGAGCGTGCTGACGAACAGGTCGCCAGACGGCGCGCGGTCCGTGATCAGGTGGCCGGCCAGGGCCAGGAACACCAGCATCCCGGCGCCAGTGGCCGGGATCATCCGCAGTCGGCTGTCGTCGCGGGAGTCGCCCTCCGGCGGGCTGTGGGCGAACTCCGCGTCCGGCACCCGGGCGACCGTCAGCGCGCCCAGCGCGATGCCGGCCAGCCCGACGATCCAGAACGGCTGCCCGAGGCCAAGCTCCCAAAGCGGCAGCCGCAGCAGCTGGCCGGCGTGGAGCATCGCGCCGATAGCCACGCCGAGCGTCCCCCAGGCCAGCAGGCCCTGCGGTGAGACCGGCCGCGCGAACGCCGTGCGCCGGGTGACCCAGAACATGGCGTACGTCGTCGCAACGTAGGCCGAGAGGTAGAGCAGGCCGCCCGGCGCCAGCAGCACCTCGCGCGGGCCGAGCAGATCCGTGTAGCTCGTCACGATCAGCGCGAAGACCGTCGGCGAGAGGCTCAGGATCACCACGTCCAGGATCAGCCGCAGCCGCCGCGTCCCGTTGCGCTCGCCGTCCAGCCGGATGGTGGCCGCCAGCACCAGGAAGACCACGGCCATCACGAAGCCGACGTCGTCCCGCCCGAAGGTGGTCACTGGGGCCTTGTCCAGCGAGGGCAGCCCGCGCGCCAGCATCCCGAGCAGGATCGACGCCGACGCCGCGCCGGTCAGCAGCCAGACCTTCCGCGCCCGGCCCTTCGCGCCGTGGGCGGCCGCCACGCCGGCCGCCGCCGCGCCAAGCGCCGTCAGCAAGCCGATGCCCCAGGCCAGCACCCGCAGGAACGGGATCAGCCAGAGCAGCAATTCGGCGAGCGCCAGCAACCCGACGACGCTCACCAGGAACAACCCGGCCCGTGGCGTGCCGGCCGTGCGCGCGCCCGCCCCCCGCTCCGAGATCACGGCCTGCGAACCGCGCAGCGCCGGCTGCGGCGGGACGATGGGCGCGCCGTCCGCGCTGTGTTCGATCTCGTGCTGGGCCGGCGGGACGCTCGCCAGCGACGGGCGGGGCCGTGCCGTGCCGTTCTGGCGGGCGCGGCGTGGCGCGATGGGCGCAGCGCTCATCGGACGGCCCCCTCGAATACGCCACCGCGCAGACCTGCCGCCGCGCACGACGCACAGCCGCACAGCATCGCAGGAAGCTGGCGGCGACCATCAGTCGGCGTGTCGGCGATCGTGAAGCGCACCACGGCAGCCGCCACTGTACGCCTGTGACACGGGCCGCTACAAGACGTAAGGGGGGCGTTTCGGGCGGTCTTCTGTCCGGCCCGGCCCGGTCGACCCATTCGCCGCGCCGTGGGCAGGCGAACGCGCGATGCTCAACAGAACGCTGCACTCCTGGTCAGCGCCCGGCGCAGGTCGGCAGCGGCAGCGCTGAGCTACGGCATCTTACAGGTCCGTCACATATGCTCACGAGTATGCTCGCGAGCGGCGTGTCGGGCAGCAGCCGGCGGGCGAGAAAGCCCCGATTCGCCCCGCCCCGCTCACGCCGGCCCGCCCGCGAGCCACGGTCAGCGTGCACTATCTCGCAAAGCGCCGTTGAGAGAAACGTGGCACGCTTCTTGCTACGCAGCCTCAGTTCGTGGATCAGGAGGGTACGCGTGACCTACTCACTCAACGGCTCGAACATGCAGACGCAGCAGACTCCACTCACCCACGTCTCGGACGCTGATTGGGAGGCCGTCCAGCCGCTGCTGGAGAAGTACGATCCGCCCCGCCGCCTGGGCCGCAAGCGCATCGACCAGCGCCAGGCGCTGGACGCGATCGTCTACCGGCTCAAAAGCGGCTGTCGCTGGAACCACCTCCCGAAGGAGTACCCGGACGACAGCTCGGTGCATCGGACCTATCAGCGGTGGCAGCGGCTCGGCGTGATGGACGAGATCCTCAGCACGCTGAGCGAGGAGGTGCCGACGCATCGGCAGATGAACTAGCGCGCGGCGGCGCCGACAGAGCACGCGTCATCCCCGGGGAACGTCTGGCTGGGGGAGAGATCAGCCACGACGATGGGGTCGCGCGATCTCTGCCGTCAGCGCCGCGACGGAGCCGATCCAGCGTCACACCCGGTGCGTGGGCCGCGGACCACGACGACGACCTACGCACCAGGCGTGACGACCTACGCACCAGGCGTGACGGCGTGCCACACTTCCGCCGTGGCCCGACTTCTGCCGCTCTGCGTGATGCCGGTCGTGCTTGGGGTGCTGCTGCACCTGCTCACGCCGTCCGCCGCGCTGGCGCACGCCGATCTTCAGCAGGCGGAGCCGGCTGCCGGGGCCTCCATCCCGACGCCGCCCTCGGCGCTGCGGCTGCGCTTCACCGAGCCGCTCGACCGCTCAGCCACCCGTCTTGAGGTGCTGGACGAGCGCGGCACGCGCCTGGAGCTGGGCGAGCTGGCTGTGGGGCCGCCGAACGACCGCCTCCTGACGGTTGAGCTGAGCGGCCTGACCGAAGGCGTCTACACCGTCCGCTGGTGGAGCCTGTCCCAGGTGGACGGCCACCGCTGGCAGGGCGTCTACCGGTTCGGCGTGGGGCGCACGCCGCCGCCCGCCGAGGGAACCGCCCCACCGCTGCCGTCCCTGCTGGAGGTCGCGCTCCAGTGGCTTGCCATCGCCACGACCTCGCTGGTGCTGGGCGGGCTGGCCTTCCGCGTCTGGGCGCTCGAGCCGGTCCTGGCTCGGCTCGGAGCGGCCCCCCGCGTGCTGACCGTGTTCGGGCGGGCGCTCACGGCGACCCTCACGCTGCTGGCCCTGCTCAGCGTCGCCGAAGCCGTCAACAGCTACGGCGCGTTCACGCCCGAGGTGCCCGGCGGCGCGACGTTCGCCGGTATCGGGAAGGTCGGCGCGCTGGCCCTGCTGCGCCTGTTCCTGGTCCCGATGATCGGGTACCTGGCCGCGCCGGGTGGCTCGAGCGGGATGGCGCTGGCATTCGCGGCCCTGCTGGTGCTGACGCGGGCGCAGGCCGGCCACCTTGCGAATGGCGGCCTTGGCCCGGTCCTGATCGACGCGACCCATCAACTGGCGGCCGGCGTCTGGCTGGGCGGGGCGGCAGCGTTCACGCTGGTGATGCCGGTGCTCCTCCGTGAGCGCGGGGCAGCCGCCCTGCCGGTGGGCGTGCGCTTCGGGCAGCTGGCGCTGGCCTGCGCTGGGCTCGCGTTGCTCAGCGGCGTGGCGGCAAGCTGGGCGCTCGGCCTCGACCCGACCCTCCTGCTGGGCAGTCGCTACGGGCTGACACTGATCGCCAAGCTCGGGCTGATCGTCGGGCTGCTGCTGGCGGCACTGATCGTGTGGCGGCGCAGGGTGGCCGCCCCAGACCGCCTGCCCCGCCTGCCGCTGGCCTCCGAAATGATCCTCGGCCTGGGCGTGCTGCTGGCGGCCGGCACGATGGCGTTGCTGCCGCCGCCGGGCGAGTCGCCCAGCGCCACCCCGCTCGACCTCGTCCTGCCGGCCGGGCCGGAGAACCGTTTGCGGGTCCACCTGATCCTCGACCGGGTCCGGACCGGCGAGATCCAGGCCGAGGTACAGGTGCTGGAAGCCGACGGCCGCCGCCTGGGGCAGACCGGCGTCCAGTTGACTGTCAGCGAGCTGGCGCCACTCGGAGCCAGCCCGGCCGAGCTGGCGGCTGGCCCGCCCGGCCCAATCGACGCTGTAGCGGAGGAGCAGCCGGACGGACGCCAGCTTGCCACGTTCGCGCCGTTCACCCGGCCCGGCTGGTGGCGCGTGGTCGTCCGCTCGACGGTCCACCTGCAAGGGGTGGTCGAGACGCCGTTCGACGTGCTGGCGCCAGATCCCAACCGCACCGGCCTCGATCCGCCAACCAGCCAGTCTGCCGCCGTCGAGCTGTTCGGCCAGACCGTCCAGCGGCTCGAAGGTCTACGGTCGGTGCGGCAACGGGACGCCCTGGCGGACGGCGTCGGCGGCGTCGTCTTCTCGACGGCGCGCTACGCGGCCCCGGACCGCTACCAGCTTCAGACCGCCGAGGGCGATGCCTCGGTGGCCGTCGGGCCGAATCAGGCGTTCCGCCGCCTGGACGAGCCGTGGCGGCTGGTTCGACGCAACGCGCCGTTCCGCTACCCGACCTACCGCGACACCTACGCCGACGCCTCGGCCCAGCGCCTCGGCCACCAGGTGACCCTCGATGGCCAGCCGGCCCGGCTCCTCACCTTCTACGTCGAGCGCGACCGCGCCTGGTACCTCTGGTGGCTCGATGCGGGTGACGGGCTCCTGCGCCGGGAGGTCATGGTCGCCCCAGCGCACTACATGACCACGCTGTACGACGAGTTCGACGCGCCAACCGCCATCGAGCTGCCGTAGTCCGGATTCCAGGCGGGCTCAGTGGTTTCACGGTATCAAGCCACGAGGCGATGGTCGTCGTGCGGTCGGGCAGGAGGCCGCTCGGCGGCCCTGGCCTGCCGGGGCCACTGACGCTTCCAGCGCGGCGGTCTACGCCGTCAACCGGATGAGCGGCCGGATCGACATCCGGCTGTCGCGACTCATGTTGCACCTGTTTTTCATCGGCCCGTGTTCGATCGTCAAGCTCGCCGATGCTGACGCCGATCCCCTCTCGCCGGGCCAGGGTCGTGCCGCTGGCGCGGTGCATGCACATGCACCGTACCTGGAGTGGATGTCGAGAAACACAGATGGTTTGGTACCGGAGAATAGTCCATAATCAAGATAAAGTCGTTGCAGTGTGTAAGAATTTCCCCTGGAAGTGTCGCGCAAGAGCATCTATACTCAGCGCGGCGCCCGGTCACAAAGTCAAAAAAACGATGATGATCGGTCATTGTCTCGTCAAAATGATTCCGTGAGCGCCGTGAGGCCCGGTGGCTGACTCCCTGACGCGCCTGCTCCTCGTTGACGACGACCCCTACCTTCGCCAGCTCGTGCGGACCGCTCTTGACTCCGACATGGATGTCGTCGAAGCCGCTGACGGACTCGAAGGCATTCGGGCGTTCCACCGGCAGCGACCGGATATCGTGGTGGCCGACGTCGAGATGCCCCGGCTCGATGGCCTGGAGCTGCTGCGCCGCATCCGCGAGCTGGGCGATGTGCCCGTCATCCTCCTGTCCGAGCAGGCCGACTCGCAGGCGGTCGTGCGGGGGCTGCGGGCTGGCGCGGACGACTTCCTGGCCAAGCCCTGCGACCTCGACGTGCTGTGCGCCCGCATCGAGGCGGTGTTGCGGCGTGCCGAATCGAACCACACCCAGCCGCCTTCGCGCATCGAGCTTGACAACGGCCAGCTTGTCGTGGACCTTGGCCGGGCCGAGGTCTGGGTGCGAAGCCACCGCGTCGACCTCTCGGCAACGGAGTACCGGCTGCTGGCGTTCCTGGCGCGGCGGCCAGACCGGATCGTCTCGCCGGCCGAGATCCTGACGCACGTCTGGGGCGCGGAGTACGTCAACGAGCTGGGCTACGTGAAGAGCTACGTCCGGCTGGTGCGGCGGAAGATCGAGGAGAACGCCCGGGTGCCCCGCTACCTCATCTCGCGGCGCGGCCTCGGGTATACGCTGGTGAGCCGCCCCGCGCCGCTGACCTGAGTGGTGAGTTGTCAGGTATCAGGCTTCAGTTGTCAGGAGACGGAGTCTCCGTGCTGACCACTGATACCTGACGCCTACCCGCCCAGCACCACCATGTTGCCGGCCAGCGCCGCCGCCAGCACCATCGCCGACGAGATGTAGAGCAGCCCGGTGGCCGCCTGAATCGCGCGTCCGCGCGGCCACTCCTGGCAACACAGGCGCGCCGCGACGGTGATGCCGATGGGCACCACCGTCACCGACACGAAGCCGGTCCAACGGAACCAGGGCGTGTCTGGCCCGAACGTCGTGGCGACGGGCCGCTCCAGCACGTACCAGAGCGCCAGCCCCGAGAGCAGCACCAGCGAGACGGTCGAGAGGTCGCAGAGGATCCGCAGCGGCCGGGCGGAGAGCCGAGGCGTCATCAAGTACCAGTGGCCGAGCACCATCGACATCACCGAGGTGCCGAGCGCCGTCGCCGAGGCCGCCGCCGTCAGCCCGGTCCAGAGCGGCCCGAGCGATGGGCTGGGACGCGCGCCGGCGGCCAGCGCCATCCCGACCACCCCGGCCGCCACGCCAAGCCAGCCAAAACCGAGCCGCAGCTGCCGTTTCGCCGTGAACTGCAAGACCGTGTAGCCGAGCAGCAGGATCGTCAGCGCGAGCGTCGAAGCGCCCTCGCCGGGGACGCCGCTGCCGGTCAGCATCCAGGCCAGCCACGCGCTTGCGAGCGCCGAGGCCGCCGCGAGCCGCAGGAACCCGGGCGTGACCTCGCCAAGCTGGTCGCAAATGACGGCGGCGAGCAGGGAGCCGAGGGCAAACTGCAGCGTTGAGGCGTAGAAGGAGGAGATCAGCGGATGCATAGGGGGCAGCTCGGCGGGTGCAGTGGGGGGAGGATGACCGAGGGCGTACAGCGGGGACCATACCCGTTCGCTCGGGTTGCCAGCCACACGCGCCGGAGCACATCCGCTCGGCCGCCCTCCAGATCGCACGGCCCGGCCCCGCGCCGGGCGTGTGGTACCATCCTCCTGCCCCGGGCGGTATCCCCAGCGGCCAGCGCCGGCCGACCACGGACGCTCCAGGGTGGGAGTCGGGATCGCATGGCGATCAGGACGTTGATCGAAGCCGTCAACGAGGCGCTCTCCGAAGAGATGGAGCGTGACCCGAGCGTCATCGTGCTCGGGGAGGATGTGGGCGTGCACGGCGGCGTCTTCCGCGCCACAGACGGCCTGCTGGCCCGCTTCGGCGAGACCCGCGTGATCGACACGCCGCTGGCGGAGCTGGGCATCGTCGGGGTGGCCATCGGCGCGGCGATGCAGGGCATGCGGCCGGTCGCCGAGATCCAGTTCGCGGACTACATCCACCCCGCCTACGACCAGATCGTCAACGAGGCGGCAAAGATCCGCTACCGCTCCAACGGGCAGTACGGGTGCCCGCTGGTGGTGCGTGCGCCGTTCGGCGCCGGCGTGCAGGGCGGGCTCTACCATTCGCAGAGCGTCGAAGCGCTGTTCTTCCACGTGCCGGGCCTGAAGATCGTCGCGCCGTCCACGCCGGCCGACTGCAAGGGGCTGCTCAAGGCGGCCATTCGCGACCCTGACCCGGTCCTCTTCTTCGAGCACAAGAAGAGCTACCGCCGTGTCCGCGGCGAGGTGCCGGACGGCGATGTCACCGTGCCCATCGGGAAGGCGGACGTCAAACGCGCAGGATCAGACGTCACGGTGGTAACCTACGGCGTTGGCGTACACCTGGCGCTGGCAGCAGCCGAGCAGGTGGCCGCCGACGGGCTCTCCGTGGAGGTGGTGGACCTCCGCACGCTGGCCCCGCTGGACCGGGAGACGGTCGCTGCGTCGGTGGCGAAAACCAGCAAGCTGATGATCGTCCACGAAGATAATAAGACTGGCGGCATCGGCGCGGAGATCGCGGCGATCGTCGCCGAGGAGCACTTCGAGCAGCTCGACGGCCCGATCCTGCGGGTTGCGGCTGCCGATACCCACATTCCGTACGCGCCAAGTCTTGAAGAGGCCGTCATCCCGAACGTCGAGGACGTGGTGATGGCGCTCCGACGGCTCGGAGCCTACTGAACGATCGAGGAGCACATGGCAACGACAGTCTCGATGCCTCAGCTGGGGGAATCGATCGCCGAGGGCACCATCGGCAGGCTGCTGAAGGCGCCTGGCGACCGCGTGGAGCGTGACGAGGCGATTGTCGAGGTGATGACCGACAAGGTGAACGCCGAGATCCCCTCGCCGGTGGCCGGGGTGATCGAGCAGGTCGTGGTGCAAGAGGGCGACGTGGTGCCCGTCGGCGGCGCGATCCTGGTGATCGGGGACGGCGCCGGCGCGAGCGTCTCGCCAACGGCCTCGCAGAGCGCCGCGCCGGCAGCCGCGAGCGTCGCCGCGCCGGCCGCGCCGCCGTCGCCACCCCCGCCGCCTGCGCCCGTTGCCGTGGCCGAGCCGCCGGTCACTGCGCCCGCGCCCTCCCCGAGCGTCAACGGCGCGCCAAAACGGGCCTCGCCGTTCGTGCGCTCGCTGGCCGAGAAGTACGGCATCGACCTGTCGCTGGTGAGCGGCAGCGGTCTGGGCGGGCGCGTCACCAAGGACGACATCCTGGGGTACATCGAGCAGAAGGGCGCGCAGCCGGTCCCGGCCGCCCCGACGCCCCCGCCGGTCCCCGCTCCGGCGCCTCCAGCGGTGGCCGCCGCGCCGCCGCCCCCCGCTCCATTGGCCCCGCCCTCTCAACCGACTGCCGCGCCGGCTGCCGCCGCCGCGACTGCGATCGGCCCCGACGAGGAGCTGGTCCCGCTCACGCCCATGCGCCGCGCCATTGCCGAGCACATGGTTCGCAGCGTCCAGACGGCCCCGCACGCCTGGGGCATGACCGAGATCGACGTGACGCGGCTCGTGAAGCTGCGCGCCGGGCTGGTGGATGCCTGGAAGGCGCGCGAGGGCTTCGAACTGACGTTCCTGCCCTTCTTCGTGAAGGCCGTCGTCGAGGCGCTGCGCGAGAATCCGACGCTCAACGCACGCTGGTCGGACCAGGGGGTTGTGCTCAAGAAGCGCATCCACATCGGCATCGCCATCGCCGTGCCGAACGGGCTGGTCGTGCCGGTCGTGCGGGACGCCGACCAGAAGAACATCGCCGGGCTGGCGCTGGGCATCCGCGACATGGTGACCCGCGCCCGGGCTGGCCGACTGACGATGGACGACTTCTCGGGCGGCACCTTCACGGTCAACAACACGGGCGCCCTGGGCAGCATCGCCTCCGGCCCGATCATCAACCAGCCGCAAGCTGGCATCATCACCATGGAGGCGATCGTCAAGCGGCCGGTGGTCACCGAGGATGATGCCATCGCGATCCGCAGCATGATGAACGCCTGTCTCTCCTTCGATCATCGCGTGACGGACGGCGCAGAGGCGTTGCGCTTCCTCCAAACCGTCAAGCAGCGTGTCGAAGCGTTCGGCCCTGAGACGACGATCTACTAGCGAGTCGTCAGTGATCAGTTTTCAGTGATCGGCGGTTCAACACGCGCAGGCAGTGATGCACCCGCTGAAGACTGAGAACTGATCACTGACAACTCGGAGGCACAGCAGCATGGCGACCCTCCCCCTGCCGATAGTCCCGCGCTCCGTCCCGCTCTCGCCGTGCGCGCCGGCCCCGCGCGGCAACCGCCCCGAGTGGCTGAAAGTCCGCTTCCCGAACGGCTCGAACTTCTCCGAGCTGCGCACCCTGATGCGGGAGCAACGCCTCAACACCATCTGTGAGGAAGCGCTCTGCCCGAACATCGGCGAGTGCTGGGAGAACCGCACGGCGACCTTCCTGATTCTGGGCGAGGTCTGCACGCGCAACTGCGGCTTCTGCTCGGTGATCACCGGCCGCCCGACGGGCCTGGACCTGGACGAGCCGCGCCGGCTGGCGGAGGCCGTCGAGAAGATCGGGCTGCGGCACATTGTCATCACGTCGGTCACGCGCGACGACCTGCCAGACGGCGGCTCGGCCATCTTCGCCGAGACGATCCGCGAGCTGCGTGAGCGCATCCCGGACTGCGGCATCGAGGTGCTGATCCCCGACTTCCAGGGGAACTGGGACGCCTTGAAGACGGTGATGGACGCCCGCCCGGACATCCTCAACCACAACATGGAGTCGGTGCCGCGCCTCTACGGCCGGGTCCGCCCGAAGGCGATCTACACGCAGTCGCTGGAGCTGCTGAAGCGGGCGAAGGATCTCGCCCCGGACGTCAACACCAAGTCCGGCTTGATGGTCGGACTCGGAGAGGAGCGCGAGGAGCTGCTCCAGGTGTTCGCGGACCTCCGCACGAGCGACGTGGACGTGCTGACGGTCGGCCAGTACCTTCGCCCGACGATGAAGCATCTGCCGGTCGAGCGGTACGTGGACCCGTCCGAGTTCGCCGATCTGAAGGTGATCGCGCAGGCGATGGGCTTCCGGCACGTCGAGTCTGGCCCACTGGTCCGCAGCTCGTACCACGCCCACGAGCAGGTGCCGGCCCGAACGTAGGTTCTGGGTTTCGGGTTTCGGGGGCAAGACGATCCACCCCCGAAACCTGAAACCCAGAACCTACCGCTCCGTCTGCTAGAATGGGCGGGTTTCTCGACGGAATGTTGCTCGGGCTACGGGAGAGCCGTGGCAATCTCCTGGGCGGCCTGCTCACCGCTCCATGTGGCAGGACAGCAGACCCG
This sequence comes from Chloroflexota bacterium, assembly GCA_020850535.1. Classification (NCBI taxonomy): domain Bacteria; kingdom Bacillati; phylum Chloroflexota; species Chloroflexota bacterium. The sequence continues at coordinate 6,921 of JADZEM010000126.1, read as the reverse complement.
CCGTGAAGCGGATCAGACTGGGGTGCGCCCGTCAGGAGGGCCGCACGCCCCCATGAGGATCACTGTTGCAGGACGATACCCAGCGGCACGATGCTGCGGGAGCGCCACCAGCGGGTGCGCCCCAGCAGCCGCCACCAGCGCCCACCGCTCCCCTGGCTACACCTGAGAGCACGGTGACACCACGAGGACTTGAAGGTCTCCGGTCAGACCCCGGGGTGCAGCCGCGCGGCTTCGACGCGCTCGGTCTTGGCGCACCCACCCGCGAGCCGCTGCCGTTCCACACGGACCTGGACTCGCCGTTGCCGTTTGGCGACCACTACGATGCCGAGCACCACGAGCCGATGTACCTGCCGCTGGCGCTTTCTGTCGGCGCGGGCTTCAAGTTCGGGTGCGGCTTCATGCTGGCGGTGGCGGTCAGCCTGTTCGGGCTGTTCCTGGCCGCCTCGGTGATCTTCTTCGTGGCGGCGCTGGCCGGCCTGCCGGTCCCGGGCGCCACACCGTAGACGGTGTCACCGACCTCCGTGCCGCCCGCACGTCAGTTCGTCGGGGCTTGAAAGCCCCGCCCACAGTCATTCTGTCGCTGCGCGACGGACGCAAGAAGGGCTTTCAACAGGTGAGGCAGGAGCGTCGCGGAGCGACAGCATGATGGCAGGCGAGGATTGAAACCCTCGACTCCCGGCGCTGGCGCCAGGCGACTCTGCTACTCGCGGCCCGACTCCGCCGCTGACCAGTCACTCGCAAACGCCCCGCGACGGTACATCTCGTCGCCCGAGTGCTGGGTGAACTCCAGCTCGATCTGCGAGGGGTCAAGGGCCAGGGCTTCCGAACACGCCCGCACGATGGCCGCCGCCAGCGCCGCGCGCTGCTCCACGGGCCGACCGCGTCGGATGTCGCACTGCCCGACCACCACCGGCTCGACGCCGCCATCAGGTGCGCCGCAGCGGAACAGGTTCTCCTCGCCAAGCTCGCGGAAGGCAACCTTGACGATGGTCGGCGTCGTCTGCATCAGCTCGGCGTACAGCGCCCCGAGCCGAGCCGCCAGCGTGCGCTTCGTCTCGGGCGGGTAACGGCGCGGCAGATCGAAATGCAGGTACGGCATCAGTGCAACCCTCAACTCGTGGGCCTGAAGAGCATGCCCCTCACCCCCCAGCCCCCTCTCCCGCGCACAGGGAGAGGGGGAGCAACGCGAGCTTCGTGTGTCTCCCCCTCTCCCGCGCACAGGGAGAGGGGGTCGGGGGTGAGGGCCTCCTCACAACGATCCGTGACGCTTCATCAGTCCCGAAACCTGAAACCCAGAACCCGCAACCCCCGCGATCTACCGGGGCTGCTCGATCCCGTGAGTCAGCAGGATCGCTTCGGCGACCTCCCGCATCGACTTGCGGCTGTTCATCGAGAGCCGCTGGATGCGGTGGAACGCCTCCGACTCCTTCAGGCCGGCCGTGTCCATCAGCACGCCCTTCGCCCGCTCCACGATCTTGCGGGTCATCAGCGCTTCCTTCGTGCTCCCCAGCTCCTTCTGGAGCGTCGAGAACTCGCCGAAGCGCGCCAGCGCCACCTCGATGGCCGGCGCAAGCTGGTTCTCGCCGTACGGCTTGACGAGGTAGCCCATGACGCCGGCATCGCGCGCGCCGTCGATGAACTCCTGGTCCGAGTAGGCCGTCAGCAGCAGCACCGGTGCAACCCGCTCGTCCGCCAGGAGCGTGGCCGCGCCCAGGCCGTCGATGTCGCCCGGCATCTTGATGTCCATGATGACCAGATCCGGCTTCAGATCGCGCGCCAGATCGACGGCCGTCTGTCCATCGCCGGCCTGCCCGACGACATCATGGCCCAGGTTCTCCAGCATCTGGCTGAGATCCAGCCGAGCCAGCGGCTCATCCTCAGCGATTACGATTCGACGCTTCGTCATAGATACCCTCCGTCACGTCCCTCAGTGCGCCCGCACTTAGGACTCAAGCACCTGATTGCGCGGTGCGCGCCAGCGAGGAAAGGAGACCACCGCCCGCACGCCGCCATCGTTTTCCAGCACGAACTGGCCCCGCAGATCGTCCCGCACCAGCGTCCGGATGATCTGCAGCCCGAGGCCCCCGCGCGCAGGATCGAAATCCTCTGGCAACCCTTCGCCATCGTCCTCGATCTCGATGGACATGCTGTCGTCCGTCTGCAACAGGCGAACCACCACGGTTCCCTGATCTCTGTGCTCGAGCCCGTGATCGACCGCGTTCTGGATGAGTTCGTTGACGATCAACGCGCACGACGTGGCCTGTTGGGCTGGCAGCAAGAACTGCCCCTCGCCCTCCAGGCGCAGCTCGATCCGCTTCATGGGATCCAGCGTGCCGTTGACGAACTCCTGCGTGATCCGCTTGCACACTTCCTGAATGTTAATAATGCTCGATTCGTCCTTTGAGAGAAACTCGTGGACGACGGCCACGCTCATGATCCGCCCGACGGCCTCGGTCAGCGCCGCCTTGGCCTCCTCAGACTTGACCCTCCGAGACTGGAGCCGCAGCAATGCCGTGATCGTCTGGAGGTTGTTCTTCACCCGGTGGTGAATCTCCTGGATCATCGCGCTCTTGACTTTGAGCTCCTGCTCCTTGCGGACGTCAAGCGTCACGTCCTGAATCACGATGATGGCGCCCGCCGGGTGCCGCCCGAACGACCCCGGCAGCTTGCTGACCCAGCTCGGGCTGTCGCCGGCCATCAGCGGGATCGCCTTCTTGATCCAGATCCGATCCTGCTCGGTGACGCGCTGCTCCGAGCAGACGCCGGTCTCCATCGCCCGGAAGACCAGGTACTCGTTCGTATCAAGCTCCGAGAGTTGCGCGCCCGTCAACTGGTCCACGATGCCGAGCAGCCGGTACAGACCCTCGGCCGACGTCGAGGCGTACTGGATCACGCCGTCCGCGTCCACCACCAGCATGCCGTCGTTGAGCGCCAGCCGGCCAACCTTCTCGCCGCCCTCCAACCGGCCCTGCACCACGAGATCGCGCACCCGCTGCAGCGCGCGCCTCAGCACGCCCGTCCGCTTGCGTACCCGCTCATGCTCGATGACCGCCGTCTCCGTCGCCAGCGCGGCGATCACCCGGCCCTCGGCGTCGCGCACGGCCAGGATCTCGCGCACAATCGGCACGCCGCCCACCACCGCGCCCTGCACCTCGTGGCGCGAGCGCCCGTGAAAGAGGATCCTGGCCACGGGCAGCACCTGCTCGTGGCGCAGCCTGCGGCCCGTCAGCGAGTCCGGGTACACCGACGGCACGGGACTCGGCTGGGCATGCTCCACGACCTCGATTTGCGAGCCTGCTCGTGCAAAGAGCAGGACATCCGCATGGAGGAGGTCCGCCACGAGATTCAGATTCGGGAGGATACGCTTGATCAGGGCGGCAGCAACACCGTCCAGATCCCGCGCGACATCGCTAGAGATCGCCACCGTCCTCGGTCCGACGGCTCGCGACATGCGCCCGAGTGATCCGGCAGACGCGAGCATACTCGGGGGGCAGCGTCTGGCCCCCGGTCTTGAAGGATTATAGGGGGAAGCGCACCATGCCCATGCGCGAAAGCCGTGCCCGGCAATTGCGATTCGGTGGCGATCCCGTTTCCTGACAGGGCTCCCTCGCATCGAGAGGCGGCCTCAGGAGGCGGCTCACGAGCACAGCCACTCCCAGACGGCCTCGCCGACCTGCGCCAGGGCTGCCGCGCCGTCGCCGTCGTTGGCGAGCCGGTCCGAGAACGCCACCACGATGGCCGTCCCACGCGCGTGCTCGATCCAGCCGGCATCGTGGAGCAGGCCGGGCAGGTTGCCGGTCTTGTGTGCCACGACGGCCTCTGCTGGCAGGCGTGCCGGCAGGCCGGCGTTGAACTGCTGGCCGCGCAGGATGGCCCGGGCCTGCTCTCGTGACCGTTCACTCAGGCCGTCACCGGCGTGAAGCAGCCGCAGCAGCCGCGCGATGTCTCGTGGGGTGGCGACGTTCTCCAGGCCGCGTGCGCGGGCCTCGAAGTCGTACATCCTGCGTCCGAGACGCGTCCCCGTCAACCCGAGCCGGTCGACAGCCTCCTGGATCGTCGCGATGCCCAGCCGGGCGATCAGGGCGTTGGTCGCGGTGTTGTCGCTGACGACAGTCATCAGCGTGGCGAGATCCAGCAGCGTCAGCCGCGCGCCGGACTGGAGGAACCGCAGCACGCCCGTGCCGTCAACGCGCGCCTCGTCGGTCAGCGGCCACAGCTCGGTGGGGTCGATGCGCCCCCGGTCGGCCTGCTCGAAAAAGCTCCAGAGGATCGGCAGCTTGATGATGCTGGCGGAGGAGAACGGTGCGTCACCGTCGAGGTCGATCGGCGGCTCGCGGCTCGTCGCCGGCTGCACGACGATGGCCAGCCGCCCGTCGAGCCCGCCCTTGACCGCGTGCAGCCGGCTGCGAAGCCGTGCCACGGCGTCGGATGCAGGGGGTGTCGCTCGGTCTGTCATCGGCTCGCAGACATCAGGGCGCGGTGAATGCGCTCGGCGGTCATCGGGATCTCGGTGAGGCGGACGCCGGCGGCGTCACGGAGGGCGTTGCCGATGGCGGCGGCCCCGGGGATGACGGGCGGCTCGCCGACGCCGCGCACGCCGAACGGGCCGGAGCGCGAGGGCACTTCGAGCAGGATCGTCTCGATGGGCGGCGTCTTCATGGCGGTGGGGATGGCGTAGTCGAGCCAGCTTCCCGTCAGCACACGCCCGTCTCCGTCCAGCACGATGCCCTCGTAGAGCGCCCAGCCGATGCCCTGCACGACGCCGCCGTGAATCTGATCCTCGATGCCGGCCGGGTTGATGGCGCGGCCAACGTCCTGCACCGCGACGTACTCGATCACGCGCGGCTCGTGGGTGTCGGGATCGACGCGGACGCGGGCCAGGTGTGCCGCGATGCCCGGCGCGCGCTCGGCGACCGCCGAGCGGCCCTGGCCCGAGACGGGCGGGTACTTGCCGTTCGCCGCCATGCTGAGCGAGCCGATGCGGTTCAGGCCGATGCAGCGCTCGGGCGTGCCGCGTACCTGCACCTGGCTGCCCGCCAGCTCGAGATCGTCCGCGGCCACCTCAAGCTGGTCGCTGGCGATGGCCAGGATCTGCTCGCGGGCAGCTTCGGCAGCCTCGACGACCGCTGCCCCGACCGTCAGGGTGATCTTGCTGCCGCCGGCGTTCCCGGCGAACGGGCCGGACTCGGTGTCGGCGTTGACGACGCGGATCTTCTCGGCGGCGATGCCGAGCGCCTCGGCGGCCATCAGCACGAGGCCGGTGTTGGTGCCGGAGACGTCCACCGAGCCGACGACGACCGTCAGACTGCCATCGGCTTCGAGGCGGCAGGTCGCCCCCGCCGACTGCAGCCCACCGAACAGGCCGCCGATAGCCACGCCGATGCCCTCATTGGGACGCCGGGCACGGTCCTTCCAGGCAGGATGCTCGCGCAGCCGCTCCAGGCACTCACGCAGCCCGATCTTCGGCCACGGGCGGCCGTTGGGCATCGGGTCGCCTTCCTGGGCGGCGTTCTTGAGGCGCAGCTCGATGGGGTCCACGCCAAGCTCGCGGGCGACCTCATCCAGGGTGGACTCGACGGCGAACATGGTCTGCGGGCCGCCGGGCGCGCGGTACGCCCCGGCCGGCAACGTGTTCGTGACGACGGTGTAGCCGCGAATGCGGAGATGGGGATAGCGGTAGAATGCGCCAGCGTAGAGCGTCGAGTTGGCGAGCGGACCGCCGTTGTAGAGGCCCGGGTTGACGACGATCCGGGCGTCGAGGGCGGTCAGCGAGCCGTCCCGCTTCGCGCCGATGGTCACGTTGATCTGCATGCGCGGCGCGGGATTGGCGGCCTGAAACTCGTCCATGCGGGTGTAGACCAGGCGGACGGGACGGCCGTAGCGCACCGAGAGGGCAGCGGCCAGCGGCTGGGTCAGCAGACCTTTGCCACCGAAGCCGCCGCCGAGCACGGGTGCCGTCACGCGGACGCGGTGCTCGGGCCAGCCGAGGGCCTTCGCGATCTCCTGGCGCGGCATGAAGACGCCGTGGCTGGAGGTCCAGACGGTCAGGTTGCCGAGCGGATCGACGGCGGCAGTGGTCGTGTGTGGCTCCAGGTACGACTGGTGGACGATGGAGGTCTGATACGAGCGGGTGACAACCACGTCGGCGCTGGCGAGGCCGGCCGCGAGGTCGCCACGGTCGTACCGGGCGTAGTCGGAGAGGTTGGGCGAGCGCAGGGCCGGATCGTCCGTCTCGGTGGGGGCCTTCGCGCCGGGGACGCCGTCCGGCCAGACGGCCGGAGCGTCCGGGGCAAGGGCCGCCTGGGGATCGAGCAGGGCGGGTAGCTCGTCGTACTCGATCTCGACTAGCGCCAGGGCATCTTCGGCGGCGGCCTCGCTCTCGGCCACGACGACGGCGACAGGCTGCCCACAGAATCGGGCGACGCCGTTTGCCAGAGCCTCGCGGGCGCGGGAGGTGGGGGAGGTCTGCAAGATCGCGGCGAGGTCGGCAGCGGTGTGCACGCCGAGGACGCCGGGCAGCTTGAGCGCCGCGCTGGCGTCCACCTTGACGATGCGGGCGTGGGCATGAACGCTCGGGACGAGCCGGGCATGAAGCAGGCCGTAGAGCGGCAGATCGTCCCCGAAGCGGGCTTGCCCGGTGACCTTCTCAGCGCCGTCCACACGCGGCACCCGCGCCCCGATTGCCATCCTGGTTCCGGTGCTGACGACCATGTCTGCTCCCCCTCCCGACGACTCAGTCAGGCCGGGACGATAGCACGGCGCGGGAACGGGGCGTCAGGAACAGGGACAGGGTACCAGGGCGATTGCATGTTGATGTCGTCGTGCCGCCGCGTCGGGGCTTGAAAGCCCCGCCTACCATCCTGCAGTCGCTGCGCGACGCTCCAGTCGCACCAGTGCCTGCCGTTCCCGGCGGCCGTCGCG